>JADFVM010000123.1 GCA_015222555.1 Pseudomonadota bacterium | reverse complement strand
TCTTCAGCCACCTCGAGCGCCTCTTCCTCTTCAATCACCTCGAGCGCCTCTTCCTCTTCAGCCACCTCGAGCGCCTCTTCCTCTTCTATTTCCAGCTCAATATCAATAGAAATTTCTTCTTCAACGTCAGTTTCTACTATTCCACCCAGTTCTCCACCGGTCATAGACGCATAAAGTTTTGATGCCTCTTCATGTGCAGGATCAATATCCAATATTTCCTTTAAACAGGCTACAGCATTATCCTTCTCATCAATTCCTTCATATATCTTCACAAGGACCAATAGTTCATCAATGGCCGCTTCTTTTCTTTGAAGGTTAAGCAAGAGATCCTTGAGCTTTAGGTGGGTACTAATATTTTCAGGATTTCGTTTGAGAATGGCTTGAAGGCCTTCCTCAGCCTTTTCCTCCATTCCATATTTTATTTGAACATCAATTTCAGTCAGCGTTTTTGTAATCTCACTACTGCTAAGCGGTCCTTCTTCTTCAGCAGTAGCCTCTTCTTCTTCAGCAGTAGCCTCTTCTTCTCCAGCAGTAGCCTCTTCTTCTCCAATCGGCTCTTCATCACCCTGTTCCGTGACGTGACGGGCATCTTCATCATCGGGCCTTAATTCTAAAATCCTTCTGTAAACTTCATTACTTTTCTCTTGTTCACCCTTGCTTTCATAGAGTTTTGCTAACTCCCTATAGGAAGAAACAAGTTTGTCTTCATCCTTGATTATCCAACAGGTCTCACATATTTTTCCAAGAACTCTTGCATTGTCCGGTAGTTTTCCTTTTACAACCTCAATCAGTTCAAGAGCATCATCTAAGGATTCGTTCTTGAGGTGAAGGTCTATAATCATTTCAAATTCGGATATAGCCTTATCTTCATCTCCCTCTTCAAAATAATAATCGATGATTTCTTGCCTTGCTTTAATTAAGGTGGGATCAATTCTCAGAATATGCTGGATGGAACTTTTTGCTTTGTCCCGGTCACCTGTTTTCTTGTAGAGGGATGAAAGGATGGTAAGTGTATCGATATCATCAGGATCAACTTTCAATGCCTGTTTCATTCTGGTGAGAGCATTGCCATCATCCCCCAGTTCGATGTAGGCATTACCCAGCTCTTTTAATAAAGTCTTATTCGACTGATCCGCATTTGCAAACTTTTCAAAAAGTTTTATGAGATCATCAAACTTCCTCTTTTTCTTGTACTCATCACCAACTTTTAATATTTCTTCTATCGCCTGTTCTTTAAGTCCTTCTTTAATGAAACTCTCGGCAAGCTTAATCCTTATCATCACATTTGATGGATCAAGGTTAGCCATCTTCCTGATTGTTTCAAGGGCTTCACGAACATTGCCCTGTTTCTCATAATAAGCGGCAGCCTGTCTATACTGAGCTATAGATTCGCTTGGTAGTCCCTGGCGATGATAAAGGTCACCTAAAACCAACAGTAGGTCGATCTGACTTGGATCAAGTCGTAACATCTGCTTATACACAGCTATAGACTTGAGATAAAATCCCTTTTCGGTAAAGTATTTTGCCGTTTTCTCATAAAATTCACCGGCTTTGGCTTTATTCCCTTTTTTGGCATAGAGATCCCCAAGTTTTTGACAAACCTTTGAATCATTGGAATCATCTTCATGGAGGAGGAGATATTCCTTAATAGCCTTGTCAATCAAGCCTTTAAGGACATATTTTTGAGCCGCTGCCTGAACTTTATTTCTGTTAATTGCCAAAAAAATCTCCTGGAATTAAGAACTGTAACTGAATAGAATGAGCATTTTGATCCTGCACATTTAAGAGAAGAGACTCCCTATTGTTAACTCTTTCGCTGTTCGTCTGAGATGGATAAGACAGGCTTTCCACTCCTTCAATGATGAATGGAAAGCATTTATAAGGAATGCCCATTTTTCCAGAGTATCTTCTCAAGTAATAACTACAAGCCTTTTCAAAAGGGATAACTCAATTAAAAGCGGTGCAAATAAAGTAAATATTCTAGTATGCTCCATGACTAAAAGTCAAGGTGAAATGGGGATTTAGATATGTTTCGCCATCTGTTTTTATCATCTTTCCAAAGAGGATTCGCAAGTAGAATATTTTTTCCTGCATAGCCATGTTTGGACAGGTGGCTTTTAACATCACTTTGGCGTGAAGATTTTTCGATTAACCTGTCTTAAGAATTCATCATATTTTTCCTTCTTTAAAAAAAAGGTTTTTTTCATTTCGCTGTCAGAGATGGATCCACTTATCAATTTGCACCTTAAAACCTCTTCGAATTTCCTACTCATTAGAGCAATAAATTCCCCGGCAGTCCCTTCATAACCCTCTTTCTTTAAGGTTGTAAAAGCATCTAAAGCCTTCTCTCTTTCGCCCGTAATATTCAGGAATTGTTGTTCATTTAAATCTACCGGGATTGAACCATGCTGTAAAAAGGAGTCGTTACCCCGTTTTTGAGCGCTGCCGCAAATTTTTTTACCTTTCACAAGAACTTCAGACTGTATTGACGTTAAAAAACAGGCATCATTAGTGACATAACTCTGCTGTCTGCTGCTGACACCACCAGACAACGTGGTTTCCAAACCAATAGTTTCAAATGATGCGACCTGCCATTGGGCAAGAGCCTTATAGATGCCTTTAAGCGTGGATGGTTTTGGGAAGTTTTCATAGGATGAAACGACTGAATAGGTTATTTCATTATCATGCAAGACAGCTCTTCCCCCGGTAGGACGTCTGACAACGTCAATGCCATTTTCTTTGCATTTATTTATCAGGCGGGGATCTTCTTTTTGAAAATAACCAAGGCTGAGAGTGGGCGAAGACCAGGAATAAAATCGTAACGTTGGCTGGTCACTATATTTAAAGAGAGCTTCATCGATGGCCATATTGGTTGCACCATCGGAGGGGGGGGAAATGATTAACCTCCAGAGTATCAATTATCTGAATCTTTCCACGAAACTGGTATCAATGTCCCCGGCGATAAAGTCCTTGTTTCCCAGTATTTTCTTAAAGAAAGGGATAGTTGTTTCAACGCCTTCAATAATGTACTCATCAAGCGTTCTGTACATCCGCCTTATCGCCTCCTGCCTTGTCTCAGCATGAACAACAACCTTGCCAATAAGCGAATCATAATAAGGCTGGATTATATATTGATCATAAACGGCAGAGTCAACTCTGACACCAAGTCCACCCGGCACATGATAGTATGTTATTTTGCCTGGCGATGGAAGAAATGTTTCAGCGTGTTCAGCATTAATCCTGCACTCTATAGAATGCCCCCTGAAGACAATATCCTCCTGCTTAAACCTCAACTTTTCACCTGCCGCCGAAAGTATCTGTTCCTTAACAATATCAACGCCCGTTATCATTTCTGTAATGGGGTGCTCGACCTGAACCCGTGTATTCATCTCCATAAAATAAAAATCTTCCCCATCAAGAAGAAATTCAACTGTTCCGACATTCGTATAGTTGACGGCCTTGGCCGCTGTAACGGCTGCGTTGGTCATCCTCTCGCGAAGTTCCTCTGTCATGATCGGACAGGGGGCTTCCTCCATAAGCTTCTGGTTACGCCTCTGAATGCTGCACTCCCTCTCTCCAAGGTGAATCACATTGCCATGCTTGTCAGCGAGGATCTGAATCTCTACATGCCTTGGTTTCTGACAGTACTTTTCTATGTAAACTTCTCCATCCCCGAAGAAAGCCTTCGCTTCCGCCTGAGTAGTCAAGAATGCATTTCCAATACTTGTTGGATTATGAACTATCTTCATTCCTTTACCACCGCCGCCGGCCGAGGCTTTAATGATAACGGGAAAGCCTATTTCCTTTGCAACCTTGAGTGCTTCTTTCTCATCATTTATCTTTCCGTCACTGCCTGGAACAACGGGCACGCCGGCTTTCATCATCACCTCTTTGGCTCTGATTTTATTCCCCATCAGCCTTATGTTTTCAGCGCGCGGCCCTATAAACTTGATTCCACAATTGTCACAGACCTCTCTAAAAGCCGCATTTTCAGCAAGAAATCCATATCCCGGATGTATGGCATCAGCATCTGTCACCTCTGCGGCACTCATGAGAGATGTTATATTCAGGTAACTTTCCTTCGGCGATGCGGAACCGATGCAGATACTTTCATCGGCAATCTTTACATGAAGCGCCTCGGCATCAACATCTGAATGGACGGCAACCGTCCTTATCCCCAATTCCTTGCAGGAACGGATAATTCTAAGAGCAATCTCTCCCCTGTTTGCAACAAGAATTTTATTAAACATAGACAACTAAACCTTTTTCCCGTTATTATAATTTAATTACTTTAAGGGCTCAATTTCAAAGAGAGGCTCACCATATTCAACAGGCTGACCATTTTCCACAAGGATGGAGATTATCTTTCCCTTCATTTCTGCCTCAATCTCGTTCATGAGCTTCATCGCCTCTACGATGCATAGGACCTGCCCCTTGTTAACAATTGTACCCTCTTCCACGTAAGCAGGTGCATCCGGTCCAGGGCTTCTATAAAGTGTCCCCACCATTGGAGACTTGATTATTTTGTATGGTGATTCAGGCTTTTTGTCAGCTTTCTTTTCCTCTACCGCTACAACTTCGGGAGCTAGTGGAGGCTGAGGCGCTGAAACGACCTGAGGTAATCTTGGACCGACTTCCCTTTTAACTCTTATTCTGGAATCTTTTTCTTCTATCTCTATCTCCTGAAGATCCTGTTCCTTGAGAAGTTTTACTATTTTTTCCAGTTTTTTTATGTCCATTATTGACTCCTTTATTCTTTAACGCGCTCTACATATTGGCCTGACCGCACATCTATCTTCAGAAGATCTCCTTCATTTATGAAGAGGGGAACATTAACAGTTGCCCCTGACTCAAGCTTGGCCGGTTTCGTTCCACCTGTCGCGGTATCCCCCTTAAACCCGGGATCAGTTTCAACAACTTTTAAATTGACAAAGTTAGGAAGAGCAACGCCAATCACCTTTCCATTATATTCCAATACATCTGCCACAGTATTTTCTATAAGGAACCTGCTATCATCACCTACCTCTTCCTCTGATATTGCTATCTGCTCATAAGTCTCATTGTTCATAAAATGAAAGCCTTCACCGTCTCTGTATAAAAACTGCATACTGCTTTCTCTTATATCCGGCTTCCCAACCTTTTCTCCTGCACGGAAAGTCCTTTCAACAACGCTTCCAGACAGAAGATTTCTCAGTTTTGTCCTTACAAAGGCCCCTCCCTTTCCAGGTTTAACATGTTGAAACTCAACAATGAGGTATGGGACATTATCAATTTCTATTTTTAGACCCTTCTTAAAATCGGGCGTAGAATACATCAGCTAACCTCTCAATTCGTCATTACACTTTGTTAAAATTTCATATCCACTTTCTGTGACAAGAACCATGTCCTCTATTCGCACCCCTCCGATTTCAGGCATGTAGATTCCCGGTTCTACTGTAAAGACCATGCCCTCTTCAAGAACAGCCTCTCCCATCTCATTAATGACAGGTAGTTCATGGACATCAAGCCCTACGCCATGACCAGTGCCATGACTGAAATACTGCCCATAACCTTTATTACAGATATGATCTCTTGCAGCAGCGTCGATGTCACGAGCCTTTACACCGGGCCTTATCATCTCGATGGCTAATCTCTGGGCATCGTTAACGGTACTATAAATCTCCTGTGCTTCAGATAAAGCGCGCCCCACCTTTATCGTGCATGTTTCATCTGTGTGATAACCGCGGACAACTACCCCAAAATCAATAACAACAAGATCACCATCATCTATGATCTTTTCAGTGGGTACGGCATGGGGTAAAGCAGATCTCTTACCTGAAGCAACAATAATGTCGAAAGAAACCTTTTCGGCCCCTTTTTTGCGCATTTCAACTTCAAGAGCAAGCGCGACATCAACTTCCCGGATTCCGGGTCTAACAAGTTTTAATGTTGAAAAAAAAGCGTCTTTCGCTATATTTGCGCCTTTTCTTATACTTTCTAATTCTTTTTGATCTTTTAATATGCGAAGCTGCCTGACCTCATCTTGCAAAGGTAGAAGCTCAACCTTACCTATCTTTTCCTTTAATTGCGTCCACTGGTAATAGGATAAATTCTTTGCCTCGAAGGAGATTTTATTTATACCCAGCTGAGTAACAATCTCTTTCACAGATTCAAGCATTTTTTTTGTAACAATGATGTGAGCCGCAATCACTTCCTGCTGCGCCTGCACCTCATATCGCCCGTCGGTGAAAAAAAAGTTGCTTGTTTTTGTTACTAATAAATAAGCCGAGCTTCCCGTAAATCCGCAGAAATATCTAACATTTTGCAAGTCCGTCAAGAGCAGAGAATCTGTCTTTACACTCTCGAGAAGCTCTGAAAGGTGGCGCTGTCTCTGCTTCACATTGTGCGGCGTGATATTATCATTTTTACTTTTACTTTGCAACTGACTAATGCTCTCAGTTCATCCCAAGTTCGCAATCTGTTTTGCTGCGGCACGTATAGCCAGGATATAACCATAAGCACCGAAACCGGAAATCTGTCCAATGACTATATCTGAGATCAAAGATTTCTTCCGAAACTCTTCTCTTTTATAAATATTGGAAAGGTGAACTTCAATTGCAGGAAGATGAACTGCAAGCAGCGCATCACGAATGGCCACGCTTGTGTGAGTGTACGCCGCAGGATTAATGATTATTATGGAAAAGCCCTCAGCACTTTGCTGGATTTTATCGACAATTTCCCCCTCGGAATTTGACTGAAAAAAATCAACGGATATATCCAGATTTTTTGCTTCACGGCTGATTTCATTATTAATCGTCTCCAAACCTTCCTTCCCGTAAACTTCAGGCTCTCTACGTCCCAGCAAGTTCAGGTTGGGGCCATGAATGACAAGAACCTTCTTCATATATATTCTCCTCTAACAAAAAAAGCTGCTAATGCAGCTCTTAAAAAAAATCAACCCAACAATAAATCCCGTTGCTTAGCATAAAGAAATTAAAAAGTTACTGTATCAAAATTCTTCAACCAGCTTCGGCGCAGCCATCCTTATTAGATACCTGCCTTTACCATAATTACCATTTGAGGAAAGGACAACGGCAATGAAATACTCATCAGTAATCACCCTTAAAATTAATGTAAGTGATTCAGTGCAAACAGTTAACTCCTCCAGCTTACCGGCCTGAAGTACTTCGGAAGCTTTTCTTATTTCACTTAGAACAGACGTATACTCAACAGCCATTGTTTGAATATCAAG
>JADFVM010000122.1 GCA_015222555.1 Pseudomonadota bacterium | reverse complement strand
TTCGATTTCCCCTGTAATCTCGAAAACATCAGAAGACCAACTAGAAATTTTGCTTTTATTGAAATCAGCAGGCATATGCCCGATTGTGGCAACTGTAATTTTCGTTTTATCCATTACTTTCTCTTTGCGGTATAACTTATGATTAGCAGGAATTTTTACTTGCATATTGTGATATCAGGAAATAATTCCCGCATATCGAGTAAACCCAGAATTTTAATCTTGAGTTTTTTTTAATAGTTAAATAAACTCAAAAAAAAAGCGATAAAAATAAAGGTGTTACAAAGATAGCATTGATACCACTGAGCTTTGGAACTAATTTAAAGGTTGTTACCAATATGTGATATTAGAAGCAAATCAAATACATAATAACAAGTCAAGGTAAAAGTATGGAAAAACCCCCAAAAAAACTTTTGGATCAGGTTAGAGACCTGATTCGAGTCAAACACTACTCCATTCGCACAGAACAAGCTTATATTTCCTGGATAAGGCGGTATATTTATTTCCATAATAAGAGGCATCCGAAAGATATGGGAAAAGCGGAAATAGAGGCCTTTCTCACCCATTTGGCCGTAGATATGAAAGTTGCTTCTTCAACGCAGAATCAGGCGTTCAATGCATTATTATTCCTTTACAGGAATGTTCTTAATATTGATTTTGGTGATGACATCAACGCGGTTAGGGCTAAAAAGCCCAAAAAACTTCCTAGTGTAATGACGGAATCTGAAGTCGGCAGAGTGCTTGATGCTTTAGATGGCGTACATAAATTGATGGCCATGTTGCTTTATGGTTGTGGGTTAAGGGCGATGGAATGTCTGCGACTGAGAGTCAAGGATATCGGCTTTGAGGAGCAACAGTTGATGGTTCGTGATGGCAAGGGGAGTAAAGACCGAATTACGGTTCTTCCGCCAAATATAAACGAACCTTTAAGCGAGCATTTGAAAAGGATTAAGATTATACATCAGGATGATTTGTCAAAAGAATATGGAAGTGTGTATCTGCCCCATGCGCTTGAAAGAAAATATCGAAACGCGAATAAAGAGTGGGGATGGCAATATGTCTTTCCCTCTAAAAGCTTATCAAAAGACCCAAGATCAGGCATTGTCAGGCGACACCATATAGACGAAAGCTCTCTGAATAAGGCTATAAAAAGAGCTGTGCGTTTGACGGGGATAACAAAACAGGCTACCAGCCACACATTCCGGCATAGTTTTGCAACACATTTGCTTGAATCAGGGTACGATATTCGAACGGTTCAGGAGTTGCTGGGCCATGAAGATGTAAGCACTACTATGATCTATACCCACGTTCTTAATAAAGGGGGGAAAGCGGTGCGCAGCCCTCCCGAAAAACTGCTCTCGAAATGATGGATTGGTTTGTTGGGTTACGCTTCGCTAACCCAACCTACGGGACTATGAAGCGTGCCTAAACGAACAAGATGCCAAGACAAGAGAAAAGTATTTGAAATCAGGAATGGGCAAACGATATCTTAGAAATAGACTAAAGACTTTCTTAGATACAAATTTCTAACGGGGTTTGCCACCCATCTGCTCGAAGACGGTTATGACATCAGGACGGTACAGGACTTACTGGGTCATAAAGATGTGAGTACCACCATGATCTATACCGATGACATTGCCTTTACAGGCAACCTAGAGTTACAAATAGCTGGTTTCCCGCCTTCGCGGGAATGACAGGACGCAGCAAGCTGCGGGGAATTCAACCCCAAGCGATTAAAACAAACTACCTCGCCTCCTGCAGATTCGCTGACAGCCACCTTGCCATCTCATCAACAGACATCCCCTTGCGCTCAGCGTAGTCTTCAAGCTGCCCTTTATCTATCTTTCCCACATTAAAATACTGTGCATCGGGATGAGAGAAATAAATTCCGCTCACCGATGCGGCAGGGTTCATGGCATAGCTTTCCGTAAGACTAATGCCGGTCTTCTCTTCCACACCCATAAGTTTCCACAACAGTCCCTTTTCCGTATGATCGGGGCAGGCGGGATAACCCAGCGCCGGGCGAATACTGCTGTAACGTTCATGAAGGAGCCCATCAAGAGTCAGGTCTTCATCCTCTGCATAGCCCCAGAACTCCTTTCGGACCCTCAGGTGAATGAGCTCGGCAAAGGCCTCTGCAAGCCGATCAGCCAAAGCCTTTAACATAATGGCGCCATAATCGTTATTATCTTCTTCAAACTCGGCAATTTTCTTCTCAATGCCTATTCCTGTCGTGACGGCAAAAAAACCGATATAATCATCCATTCTGCAATTTGCCGGGGCGATATAATCGGCAAGGCTTTTGTTGGGCCGGCCATCGGTCCTTTCCTGCTGCTGCCTTAAAAAATGAAAGGTTTCCGCCACATCCCGTCTTAAATCGTTGGTGTATATCGCCACATCTCCATCCCCTACCCTGTTGGCCGGATACAAACCGATAACACCCTTTGCTGTCAGCCATTTGCCGTCAATAATCTCTTTCAGCATGGCCTTTGCATCTTTAAAGAGCTTGACCGCCTCTTCACCCTTTTCCACATCTTCCAGAATATTCGGGTATCGGCCCTTCAGTTCCCAGGCATGGAAGAAAAATGTCCAGTCGATATAGGTGCTGATTTCTTCCAGTGAATAATCGTCGAAGCTATGAATACCCGGCTGTTTCGGTTTGGGGGGCGTGTATTTCGTCCAGTTGGGGGCGAAACGATTGGCCCGCGCCTCCTCAATCCTCACATACCTCGCTTTTGCTTCTCGTTTTGAATAGGTTTCCCGCACCTTTTTGTAGTCACTCTTAATTTCCCGGACAAAATCATCCTTCAAATCAGTACTTACCAGTTTTTGTACGACGCCCACCGCACGGGAGGCATCCTTGACCCACAAAGCCAGGCCGCTGTATTGAGGCGCTATTTTTACCGCCGTATGGGCTTTAGACGTAGTGGCGCCACCGATGAGAAGGGGGATATTAAAGTCAAGGCGTTCCATTTCCGCTGCTACATGGGCCATCTCTTCCAGAGAGGGAGTAATGAGGCCGGAAAGGCCTAAAATGTCGGCCTTTTCTTCTCTGGCACGTTCCAGGATGGTGGCCGCTGAGACCATGACACCAAGATCAACGACCTCAAAGTTGTTGCACTGCAGAACAACGCCAACGATATTTTTTCCGATATCATGGACGTCTCCCTTTACAGTGGCCATGAGGATTTTGCCGTTAGTCCTTCTTTCCCCTCCCCTTTCCTCTTCTATAAAGGGGAGAAGATAGGCAACCGCTTTTTTCATTACACGGGCACTTTTGACGACCTGGGGCAGAAACATTTTCCCTTCGCCAAAGAGATCACCCACCGTATTCATTCCGTCCATGAGCGGCCCCTCAATGACCTGGATCGGTCGGTCAAACTTGAGGCGTGCCTCCTCCGTGTCTTCATTCACGTAGGCATCCATCCCTTTCACGAGAGCATGAGACAGCCTTTTTTCAACGGGCCAGGTGCGCCATTCAATCTCTTCCTTTTTACTTTCGACGCCATCCCCTTTATATTTGTCGGCCACTTCCAGCAGACGGTCCGTGGCATCAACACTTCGATTGAGGATGACATCCTCCACCCGTTGCCGCAGCTCTTCGGGAAGCTCATCATAAAGGGCCAGCTGGCCGGCATTGACAATACCCATATCCATCCCCGCCTTGATGGCATGATATAAAAAGACAGAATGAATGGCCTCACGGACAGGATTATTGCCACGGAAGGAAAAGGAAACATTGGAAACCCCGCCGGAGATAAGAGCATGGGGAAGGCTTTGCTTTATTTCCCTCGTTGCATCAATGAAATCGAGGGCATAATTATTATGCTCATCAATGCCGGTAGCAACAGCAAAGATGTTGGGATCAAAGATAATGTCTTCTGCCGGAAATCCGGCTTTTTCTGTGAGTATCTCATAGGACCTTCTACATATCTCGACTTTACGCGCAAAAGTATCGGCCTGTCCCTCTTCATCGAAGGCCATGACAATCACAGCGGCGCCATAGGCCCTGACAAGCCCGGCATAATGAATAAACTTCTCCTCACCTTCCTTGAGGCTGATGGAATTGACAATACCTTTGCCCTGAACAGATTTGAGTCCTGCTTCAATAATCTCCCACTTGGAGGAATCGATCATGATGGGTACTCTTGAAATATCCGGTTCGGAAGCGATGAGGTTGAGAAATGTGACCATCGCCTTTTTACCATCCAGCATGGCATCGTCCATATTGACATCAATGATCTGTGCACCATTATCCACCTGCTCCAGGCAGATGTTTAAGGCCTCATCATATTTTTCCTCCACAATGAGCCTTTTAAACTTTGCAGAACCGGCAACGTTGGCACGCTCACCGATATTAGCAAAAAGAGAATCACTGCCGATATTCAGAGGTTCGAGACCGCTGAGACGGCACATTTTTGGAAGGCTGGAAATTTTACGCGGTTTCACACCGGCAACGGCCTGGCTGATCGCTTCGATGAATACCGGCGTCGTACCACAGCAGCCGCCCACGATATTCAGGAAACCGCTTTTTGCCCACTCCCTAATCTCTTTAGCCATCATTTCAGGCGTCTCGTCATAACCACCGAAGGCATTGGGAAGACCGGCATTGGGATGGGCGCTGACGTAGGCCTCAGCCACCGATGAAAGGTCTTCCAGATGGGGACGCAGCTCACGTGCGCCCAGGGCACAATTGAGGCCCATGCTTACCGGTTCCGCATGTTTGAGCGTATTCCAGAAAGCCTCCACCTGCTGACCTGAAAGGGTCCTGCCGCTTGCATCGGTAATGGTCCCCGAGATCATTACGGGAAGTTTAGTTGCCTTTTCATGAAAGTATTTCTTAATTGCAAAAACAGCGGCCTTTGCATTTAAGGTATCAAAAATGGTTTCCACCAGCAGGATATCAGCGCCGCCATCGACAAGACCGCGTACCGATTCGGAATAGGCCTCAACAAGTTTATCAAAGGTGATGTTTCTGAAACCGGGATCGTTAACATCGGGGGATATTGAGCAGGTGCGCCCCGTAGGCCCGATGGAACCTGCCACGAAACGTGCCTTATCTTTAAAACCTTCCGCTGCGATCCCGGCTAACTTCGCCGCTTCATAATTGATCTCATAACACAGCGCTTCCAGACCGTAATCCGCCATCGAAACGGCATTGGCATTAAAGGTGTTGGTTTGAATGATGTGGGCGCCAGCCTTAAGATAGGCGCTATGGATTTCACTGATAATCTGAGGCTGGGTAAGGACAAGAAGGTCGTTGTTCCCCTTTAGATCTGAGGGATGGTCCTTGAAACGCTTTCCGCGAAAATCGGCCTCTTCAAGGTTGTAACTCTGGATCATGGTGCCCATTGCACCATCAAGAACAAGAATCTCTTCTTCTAATTTTGACTCTAAACGTGACAATTAATTATCTTTCTTATAATTTGAAGGATAAGGCAGTGCAGAACTATGACTGGCCTGACGATGAAGACCGCTTTCCCAGCCCAAGATCATTCCATATACGCCTGGTAGGCTCTACCTGGTTCATCGTAAAAAAGTGCAGGCCCGGGGCACCCGCCTCAATCAATCTCCGGCACAATTCTGTTGTGACATCTTGGCCGAACTGTTTTAATGACACTATATCATCGCCAAAATCATCAAGGCGCATCCTTATCCATCTCGGTATTTCGGAGCCGCAATTATCACTGAATCGTGCCAGCTGTTCAAAATTGGTGATGGGCATAATACCGGGGACGACAGGGATCTGAAGGCCCATCTTTTCACAATCGTCTACAAACATGACATAGGCATCCACATTATAGAAGTACTGCGTAATTGCGGCATTTGCGCCTGAGTCAACCTTCCGCTTAAAATTTTTCAGATCCACACTGGAACAACTGGCCTGAGGGTGAAATTCGGGATAGGCGGCAACTTCTATATAGAAATAGTCACCTGTTTCTTTTCGGATAAACTCAACGAGTTCATTGGCATAGCTGAAATCACCCGCCTCGCCGCCCATGCCGGAAGGCAGGTCACCACGAAGAGCAACAATCCGGTCAATGCCCTTATCCATATATTTTTTCAAAATATTCCGAATGCTTTCCCTGGTCGTGCCGATGCATGACAGGTGAGGAGCCACATCAAAACCGGCCTTCTGGATATCAAAGACGGTATCCAGCGTTCCCTGCTGAGTGCTCCCGCCTGCACCAAAGGTAACGGAAAAGTAGGAAGGATTGAGTTGGCCCAACTCGCCAATTGTTGTGCGAAGTTTCGCAACACCCTCTTCCGTTTTTGGCGGAAAAAACTCCATGCTGAATGTTTTAGGATGTTGAAGCTGAGATTTCATGGCGCCTATAGTATATGAGATGGTCTTTGAATGCAAGACCGGTGTCTACATTTTGTGTTTTGCCAAAAAGAGGCTGACTTCTTCGAGGCTGGGGATACCGGCCCGGCCGCCAATTTTCAGACATTTAAGGGCTGCCATAGCCGAGGCAAATAAAAGCGTTTTTTTAATTGGCCATCCCTTTAAAATGCCGTAAATATACCCACCATGAAAAACATCTCCTGCACCTGTCGTATCCACAGTCTTCACATTGAAAGCGGGCACGTGAATAATCTCATCCTTCAAAAAGGTGAAACTGCCTCTTTCCCCCAGTGTTATCGTTGTATGGCCAAGCCCCAGGTTCTTTAAAGTATTCTTGAATTCATCCCTATTATCCCGCCAGCCCAGATCAACGGCAAACTTTTCCGAGCCAACAATATAATCACAATTCCTTGCCAGCTCAATCATCCCCTCTCTAAGACGACCGGCATCAAGCATGACCGGGATATTAAGTCTTTTTGCTGTCTGTGCGGCAAAAAAAGAGACATCTTTCATAAGTCCATCAAGAAGGAGAAAACAACTGCCTGTTAAAAAGTCCTCGCCAAGTTCCTTTTGAGTCAACTCATTTCCCGTCGGTCTTCTCCAGAATATCGTCCTTTTCCCATCCTTTTCGCCTATAATAATGAAGGCCGACTGAGAGAAAGATCCTTCCCGAACACGTAAAGACGAGACATCAATTCCCTGATGGACAAGAGAATCACGGATCTTGTTTCCAGCATCATCGTCACCCGTTATTCCATAAAAACGGCACTTAACATCTAATCGGGCCAGCGCAACGAGGGCCGTCGCAACAGGCCCCCCTCCCTGTTCATCCCAGCTTTTAAGTTCCTGCTTGCTGTTTTCTTCAGGATAATTATTGCTAATAGTCAGATAATCCCAGGCACACTGGCCCACTCCGACGACATTCATAGTTATTACTCCTTATCAATATCCATTCAGACATGCTATTTAATTATAGAGCACGAAAAACCGATCTGCATATCTTTTTATAAAAGAACTATGCCGAATAAAAAGTAGATAGTGACCTCTCTTTGAAGAAGTGCGATATCTGCTCTTTTTAAAACTAAACAAACATATGTGATTGACTTTGTTTTAAACTTGGGTTATATCCTGTTATGTCAATGAGAAATATGCTGAGCTCCACGAAAATGCAGACTTAAAGACAGACCTTTTCAATCTGAAATTATTACTTTTTTGTTGACAAACAAATCTTAATTTACTATACAGTAACCTAATTTTTCTTTAAGAATTTTATGTCCTAAATTATTTTTTTTGAGTTGACTTACTACTTTCGGTCTGCCTTCTTTAATATCGGCCTGCCTTCTTTAATATATGTCAACTGCTAATTTAAAGTAAAAAACAGGGAACATCTTTCAATAACGACTCATCCTGACCCTGTATAAACTTCATCATATTTTTAGTATTTTTTTTAAATAAGATTTATCATTTAATTTAAATTTTGAAAAGGGGGTGAAAGGAAGTCAACCCGGTTTATTAAGTTTTAATTGATTCTATTTATTAACACTAAGTTTAAATAGTGATATTTTTTACAAATTGAGGAGGAGAAATGATGATTTTGAGAGTTGCGTTTTTTTTAGTTGTCGGTTTCATGGTTTTTTTATCGACACCAAACTTCTCGTCGGCTGAATATGGTGACATCATATTAAATAAAAAAGCGGCGAGTATGCGTGAAGCAGAAGTGAAGGATGTTATGTTTCCACACTGGTTTCATCGTATCCGTTTTAAATGCAAGGTATGTCATGAAGAGATCTTCATCATGAAAGCGGGTGCAAATGATATTGACATGAGCAAGATTATGAATGGCGAAAAATGCGGAAAATGCCATAACGGTGTAACAGCGTGGGAACCTCTATATTGCGATCGCTGTCACTCTCAGGAACCAGGCTGGAAAGCCGGACCTGTACAGCACTCCAAGAAAATTAAGTAACTATTTATATATTTTAATGATTGAATGGAGAGGAGGTTATTTAGTCAAATGAAAATTGATATAAAATCACTGCTGTTATCAGCATGTTTAGTATTAGCACTCGCATTTACTGCAAATGCGGCACAGACAACCAAGGGAAAGACACCTTCAAAAAAGGCAACACCGACAAAGAAGAAGAGTACTGACCCCAAAAATGCAAAAAGCCTTATTTACCTGGACACTAAGGGAGAACTTGCCGGAACAGGTGATGTCAAGAAGTCCGGTATAGCCTCTACATTTGCTAAGATAGGTGAAGGCTGGCATCCAACAGCCCTTGCTGAGACGAACCTGCCACTGGATAAGTACAAACTCGTTGACTGGGTTAAAATTATAAGAGAAGGCGTCATTGATCCCAGATGGTCACTTGATATCGATGCCGATCCTTCTGATGAATTTATGTTTGATGCACAAATATTATTTGAAACGAAAAGTAAATTCATGGATAATGTTATTTTCCCGCACCAAATTCATACTTGGTGGCTTAGCTGTGATATCTGTCATGAGACAGTTGGTGGAGCGATCTTCCAACAGGAAGCAGGTACGAATAGAGTAAGAATGGCTACAATGGTTGGGGGGCAATGGTGTGGCAGGTGCCATAACAGAGTTGCATTCCCGCTGGCTGATTGTAAAAGATGTCACAATAGCCCTAAGACTGCAAAGATATCCGAAGATGTGACCCGCAGACCGGGAAAACATTAAGAGCAAGGCGATAAAGGGGAGTTAGAAAGTTGACAAGAAAAAGAAGCTGTTTTTCCATTACATTACCATTATTGTTGGTCTTAATACTACTTCCCGATATCAGCACTGCTTTATCTGAAGAACCGCAGGACATTATCATTATAGATAAGCAGAAGGAGAGCAGGGGGGAAGCTGAAATCCCCCCTGTTCGTTTTTCTCACTCCATACATAAAGCGAACGGTGTCACCTGCGATGAATGTCATCCCGATCTGTTTAAGGCAGAAATTGGCGCCAATGACATTACGATGAAACAAAACATTGACGGTGAGTTTTGCGGAAAATGCCATATGGGCACAGGAACATTTCGCCTTTCCAGCTGGAACATGTCTGATTGCATGCGGTGTCATAGAACCGAATAATTATGACAGGGTACACTTTTAAGGCATTACTAGTGGTAGATGCCATGAATAAAGTCGCCTTCCCTATCAGGGAGTGTTACAGATGCCACATGAAACGTTCAAAGACAAACTAGCCCGAAGGCCTTCCTTTTTCAAAAAAATATTCCATTTTCCTTAAAACAGATTTTCCGGTCTCCTTGGTTACATAACACTCAGGGAGTGACTTCAAAAAGACTTTCCCATAACTCTTATTAATAACTCTGCTATCCAAAATAAGGACAGCGCCCCTGTCCGACTTGCTTCTGATTAGTCTCCCGAATCCCTGCTTAAATCGAAGGGCCGCCTGAGGGAGAAGATAATCCATAAAAGCGTTCCCCCCTTTTTTTTCAATCATCTCAGTTCTTGCCTCAATCACCGGGGTATCAGGCACACTGAAAGGGAGTTTTGTGATGATCACATTCATCAGGGCATCGCCAGGCACATCAACACCCTCCCAGAAGGAATGCGTACCAAAGATTATTGATTTTTTGTCATGCTTAAACCTTTGAAGAAGAACATGCCTGGGCTCCTCTCCCTGTTTCATCATTTTGTAGCCCGATAAAAGAGAATTAACATTCAGCTTATTAAAGGTTTCATTCAAAAGTTTATATGATGTAAACAGAACAAAGGCCCTGCCATCGGATATTGTAAGTGACTGAGAAATTAGATTAACCAATCCATCCTTAAAGCCTTTATCTTTTGGTGAGGGTAAATCTGTGGGAACACTTACAAATGCCTGTTTACGGAAATCAAAGGGCGATGCCAGTAATAATTCAGACAATCGCTTACCTTCGGCTAAAGACAGGCCAATTCTCTCTTTTATATAATCAAACTTTCCTCCTACGGACAATGTGGCAGAAGTTAAAACGACTGTTTTAAAGACATTATAAACATTTTTATTCATTGTTTCAGAAATTGACAAAGGAGAAATATATAGCTTAACTGACATTCCCCGACTGGTATAGATTAGATTTATCCACCTTACCATTTCGTCATTATCGTCATAAAAAAAGGTCTCAACAAGTGCCATAAAGTGTGTCAAACGGCGTGAATAGGCATTTAATTCGAGCATTTGCGATTCAATGCTGTTTACACTATTATTCTCTTCAAGGCCTTCCTTAAGAATGGTAATCAGTTTAGTTAATGCCTTTAGACATAGGCGGATATCCCCTAATAAAGAAGAGGCCCTTTTTTCTATTTCAGACCAGTCATTCATACCTTTGATATGATCGGTAATCCTGATTTTTCTGTTTTTACCGTTATTTTCTTCCTCTCCATCTCCAGCCTTATCCTTTTTAATTTCAGCGGCCATGTATGCAGAATAATCAAAAAATTCAGGAACCAGGCTTTGCAGCTTATCTAAAGAAGGAAGAAGATCACTATTGATCAACTCTATTGCCGACGTGATAATTCTCTTTGGAAGTTGTTTATCTTTTAACAGTTTATTAGATAGATAAGGAATCAGTCCTTTCTTCCTGTCTTTACGGTTAACCAGCCTGCCAAGTGTGAGCAATGTTCCCCTCTTGCTCACTTCCCCTCCAAAATACTCTGTTGCCACGGCTTCAACATTATGGGCTTCATCAACAATCAGCCTTTTAAAGGGGGGGAGAATTGCGCCATCATTATGTACTCCACTTTCTCCTTTAACTGCAATATCAGCAAATAATAAATGATGATTTGCAATCAATATGTCTGAAGATGCAGCGCCCCTTCTGGCCATATAGAAGAAACAAATGTTATAAAACTGGCACCTTGCCCTTAAACATAGATCCGATTCTGATACGATTTTCTCCCAGTTAGACTCTTTTGGAATAAAATTAAGATCAGACCGGCTGCCATCTTTAGTCTTTTCCAGCCAGTTAAGAAGAGCTTTTTCTTCTTCGGAATCTTTATTCTCAAAAAGATAAGCACCCTCTGACATTAAGACGGCAGCCTTTCTTCTACATGCATAATTGCCTCTGCCTTTGACCAAAACAGCCTTAAAATCATTGCCTAGCGTCTTTTGTAAGAAAGGAATGTCCTTAAAGATAAGTTGCTCTTGAAGATTAATTGTATTGGTAGAAACAACCACTCTCTCTCCATTTTTTAAGGCCCATAAAATGGAAGGGACAAGGTAAGCAATACTCTTGCCGATACCGGTACCGGCCTCTATGAGCGCTATTTTTTGAGAGTTAAAAGCCTCTACCACCTCTTGTGTCATTTCAATCTGTTCTTTTCTTTCTTCATAACTTTCAAGCGCCGTTGACATCGATGAGCCAGGTCTGATATTCGATAACACTTCTTCCGGGTCGAGAAAGTGCACCTTTTCTTCTGAAGAGGGTGGAACGACAGTGTAAAATTGATTTGCCTTGTTGTTAATAATAATAAAACCGGCGCCTAATTCTCCAATATATGATGCTATTTGGATATCCATGTCGGAAGGCTCTAGTTGACCGGAGGGATGATTATGAATTAACACCTTGCCGTAACGAACATCTTTCAGGATTGCCGGCGCAGAGCTGAGGTTCCCGCGCGCTACCACAGTCAGGAGGGAAATCTTTTTGTCTGGAGTTACAGTACCGAGGAAGAGGACTTCTTTTCCCTGTACTGCCTCAATTTCACTTCTTAAGAATTTTAGGGAGTCCGAGCTGAAAACGATGTCAACACTCTGTGATTTATTCATAGTCATAGCATAACATAGTCGCCTTAGACAGAGCTAAAACAGGAGAGATTCAGGCCGAAAATCGGTGATGGTTTGTATTGCAATATTTTAATCATTGTATTCTTTAACAGGTCAGGAATAACCAACCCCAAGCGATTAAAATTTTGCAAATTTTAATCGCAACATCCGGATCGATCAAGATTTCATTAAGAGTTACCTAGACAACAACCTTGCC
>JADFVM010000121.1 GCA_015222555.1 Pseudomonadota bacterium | reverse complement strand
GCTTCTTAAAGAGCCACCTTGATAACTGTCTTTACATTACCTCTGACATTAAAATCACCAGTGATTTGCATCTTCCTGGGATTAAGAATCTTCTTCAAATCATCGAAGATAAGATTTGTTACTTCTTCATGCGAAATTGCTTTATCCCTGTAAGCATTCAGGTAAAGTTTAAGGCTTTTAAGCTCAACCACATACTTATCAGGCACATACACAAGCCTTATTGTAGCAAAATCCGGGTAACCGGAACGCGGGCACAGACAGGTAAATTCGGGATAGGATATATCAATCTCGTAGTCCCTGTCGGGATAGGAATTCTCCCATGGCTCAAGGGACGCCTCAATTATATCTTTAGCACCGTACTTCATAAGCTGCTCTATCCCTTAAGCTATATCAATTTTTCAATATTGGCAGTAGAGCGAATCCTTTCTATAAACTTGGCATAGCGCTTGCCGCTTTCAGCTCTCTTCAGGTAAATCTCAATACTTTCACTTACCTCATTGAGAGGAGTTATACCGCCATCCTTCTTGTCGGTCAGCTTTATTACATGAAAACCAAATTGGGTCTTTACTGCGGCACTGACTTCTCCAACATTCAACGCTAATGCGGCATCCTCGAAGGGTTTGACCATCTGGCCGCTCCCGAAGTAACCGAGATCACCACCATTGGGGCCTGAAGGACCTTCCGATGATTTCTTTGCTATTTCCGCAAAATCCCCACCAGCTTTAAGCTCTTTTAGTATAGCATCTATCTTCTTCCTGGCCTCTGTAACGGCTTTTTCATCAGCACCTTCCTCCACCTTTATAAGAATATGAGAGGCCTTCATTGACTCCTGTGTCTGAAAGTAAGTAGGGTTGTCATTATAAAATTTTTCGATCTCCGATTTTGCGATGGTAATATCCGTTTCGACCTCTTTAGCCAGCATATCTCTCATGGCCAGCTGCGTCACAATATTTTCACGTATCTTCTCAATTGTCACACCTTTTTCAGCGATGGTCTTTTCAAAGGTCTCTATGTCTGGGAATTGAGATTTTATATTCTCAATTTCCTTGTCAATCTCTTCAGCAGAGGGCACAATATTCTTCTTCTCTGTTTCCTGCTTCAAGACTTCTGCATCTATCAGCTCCCCAAGGGCAAAATTTATAATCTCCGTATCACTTTTCCCATCACCTGTCATCTTGGACTGGGCAGCAACAGCCTCATAAACACGTTCCAAATCGGTCTTTTTAAGTTCTACACCATTTACCCTGGCAATAACTTCCGGCAAAGCCTTCAATGGGCTTACCGCTTCAACTGAAGAAGCTGCAGGTTCCTTTGAAAGCTCCTCTCCTACAACAGGCTCCTTACTTTTACAGGCAACTGCCAGTAGCGGCAACATCACTGCCAGCAGCATTAATTTAACTATAGTCTTCTCTGAGCTTTTCAAAATATCTCCTCCTAATGTTCTGATTTGTGAGTTTGGTTTTATAGCACATTTAGGGTCTGACGTCAATTTACATAGTGCTATTGAAGGCAAGTAGAGTTTCAACTAAATAAACTTCTTGTGACTAAAAATCTCTTAGCTTAAGACTATCCTTTGCCGTAAAAGTTCCACCTTCTACAAAAATATTTTTCTCCTGCCTCTTGCCCGGTGTAGACAGGTATATAAAAAGCAGCCTTTTACCTTCTCCACTGCCGTCTTTAAATAGACCACTTCTAAAGAGCCACCTTATCCCCCGGACCTTTGTCTCAGGCGAATATTCCCTCTTTGCCCTGATAAGCGAGATTTCTTCTCCTGAGACCTTGCAATCAAACTCCTCCTCAATAGAAAAATAGGAAGGTAGTTTTTTGGGATTGGGGTAATCTGCCATACACCTGTCAAAGACAAGGGCCTCCCTGAAAAGGGACTGCCCTCCGGAAGGCAGTATCCTCCCCCCTACATCCCAAACAAATTCAAAGAGCTGATCCATAGAGAGAAATACGACTTTTTCATCCTCCCAGCGCGCGGCAATTTCATTAAAAAAAGAGGATAGAGACATAAGCCCTGCAATCTGCTCTAGTGTTTTATCAAAACGGTGACTGTTGTAGACAAGTTCCAAAACCCTTCCAACAGTATCTACCCTGTCTACCTCATGGGCAGCAAGCCATGGATTACTGACAATCCTGTAGGGCGGGGCGCTGGACCACTTATAATGCTCTTTATCGGCAACATTCATCATCGGTGCCCCCTTAAGTATCTTTAGGGCTTCCACCTGAATGTGTTGGGGAGCCAACTGAAAAAGCCTTTCAAGTGAGGCCAGGAAACCTCCATAGTCCTCGCCTGGCAGGCCGGCAACGAGATCAAGGTGCACGCCAACATTCGTCTTTTTTATAAGGAATTCCACATTATAAAAAAGCGCTTCCATATTTGACTTACGCCCCACCGCACTGAGCGTTTCCTCTATTATGGACTGCACCCCTATCTCGAACCTGAAGGTCTCTGCAGGGACATTCTTTAAAAGTTCTATGTTTTCAGTTGTCAAGAGATCTGCCGCTATCTCAAAATGATAACGGCTTTTTGCATTGTTAGTGAGGATAAACTGCCATATTTCATTGGCCCGGCTGGCATTGTAGTTGAAGGTACGGTCTACAAACTTGACTGTTCCCACTTCGGCGTCTATAAGACAAAGCAGGTCACTCCTGATACGCTCCATTGAAAAGGAGCGCACCTGAGAATCATTTGCGGAAAGGCAAAAGGCACATGTGAAGGGACAACCACGTGAAGTCTCGAAATATACCAGAGGTTTTTCAAGATCAACAAGTCCATACTCAAAAGGCGATGGAATATTATCGAGCGGCATTATGGCTTGCTGCGCTGGAGAACTTGTCACTTTATCTTCAAGCCTGTATGTAATGCCGGGAATAGAAGACAAGCCAGGAAGACCATCTGGCCGAATCAAGACTTCTGCAAGATGCCTGAAGACCTCCTCCCCTTCCCCCCTTATTATGCAGTCAATATCCCTGCTTTCTTCCAGAACATACTCTGCATCAAAACTGACCTCGGGACCGCCAAGGACAATAAAGCAGGAGGGGCTGTGGGACTTCAAACTCTTTGCAAGACCAAGGACATAGTTTATGTTCCAGATATAGCATGAAAAGGCTACAACATCGGCCTTTTCCTCTAAAATAGATTCAAAGACACAGTGAGCATCTTCATTTACGGTAAACTCTTTTATAAGCAGTTCTGCACCATCAATATCGTGGCACCTGGCTGCAAGACAGGGAAGGCTCAGGGATGCGTGAGGATAACTTGAGTGTAGGGCAACAAGGAGAAATTTCATAGTGGCCAATAGGAGACAGGGAGGATTTTATCTTTAATTAATTGCATGCAGGTCAGTTGTGATTGTATATCTTTTTTGCAAGATCCAGAATCTTGACAGCACGGCCCGATCTGTCAATTGTAAAGACAGCTCCATTATCACCCAAACGCAGTGGGGCTAAAATCTCCTGCCATTTCATAGTAGCGCCACTTTTATGGTCAAAAAACAGGCTCATCCTTCCCCCGTCTTTTTTCACGGCAGCGATAGATATATACCTGCCACCTGGAGATATGGATAGCAAGGTGGACCTTACGGAATAAGAACCTTCCATCCCTGTAAAATCGAGGAGATTCTTCCCTCCCCTGTCAAAGACAACAAGTCTGTTTGCTGAAAAAACCTTCTCCATGTCTCCCCCTTCTCCTACAAGGATAAAGGCAATCACTTCACCTGCCCCGGAGATAGCCATCTTGTTTACATACATATGTTCAGGGGCACTTTTCTCCCAGAGCATCTTTCCCAATGAATCATAGAGCCGGAGCTTTGACGATGTATTAGAAACATATTTCCCATGGTCGACTCCGGCAAGCTCGGCAAAATATTCTGTTACGATTACGCTTTTCCCATCTGTAGACACAACAGCATCCCTGCTGATTGCCCGATTTATACTTACAGGAATTCCGATACTGCCCAATTGCTCCATGGCGGATTGCCTGGAGTTTCCCGGTCGCCTCATAAGCATTTCTTTAATAATCTTTCCCTCTTTGTTATAAAAGCGCAAAACAGGTGGTACAATGCGCTCTACCTTCAATCTGCTATAAAGAGCCTCATCAAACTCAGCAATGAGCCCCTTTTCCACGAGCACTTTAAATGTATCAGCCCCAAATGACTTCAACACATCATTTTTAATCTTTTCAATAATTCCTTTGCCTTCATTTTCACTCACCCTTAGATTATCCACTACACTTCCATTTTCAAAAAATGTCACCTGTAGTTCCTCCAAGGCGATCTTTTGCACTTTTACAGGCCCTGCATACATACCATTACTAGGCAGGGTCAATAAAAAAGCAATAAACATAGAAATACATGATCTTTTCAACGCTAGTCCTCTTTAGACATTCACATTAAGATTATGCCATAATGAAACTAAACTTAATAGGGAGACATGTGTCCCTATTTAATCCCATCAGGCCAGGCCAGCCCACTATAGTCTAGGTCCATAATAAAGTCTAAAAAGGCGTGCCCATTAGGCTACGCCTTTTTTATTTACAGCCTGGATTAAGCAGGGCCAAACTCAGAAAGTCATCCCCCCCAGGCTTAGTCAAGTAAATCACCTGTTAGTTAGTCAGCAAGCAACCCGAAGTCATGGCCTACAAAAGATAGTCACCAAGGCCGACGTATGTCCTTATAGCTTCAATCCTTTCCTCATCGATAGAGAGAAAGCGGACACCAAAACCTGGGCCTATGCCAGCGGGGAGGTGCTTTCTTTCTGTCGTGTTCCAGGCAGTTTCCGCCTTCACCTCTATGTTCCCGGCGATTTGCGGAATGCTGAAGCTGATCTGGATTATCGAACCATTTTCCGGTATATTGTTGTCCTTAATAAACACCCCCCCTTCGCTGATACAGAAGATCATCCCCGAATGTTTCCGGTTGTTGTGGTAATAAAAAGCGGGGACACATATGGGCGCTCTTTTGTGCTCTCTTGTGGGAATGGCCAGGTATCGTTTGATCTTGGTCAGCAGCGCCATTTTGTCCACCGGCTTTGTGATGTAATCATCACATCCGGCACTTTTACTCATTTCAATGTTTTTTGTATTTCCAGCTGATGTGAACATAATGATGGGGATATCTTTTGTAGCTGGATCGGACTTTATCTTTCTACAGCACTCATCACCGCTTATATCGTTGAGGTAATAGTCCATGAGGATAAGATCAGGGGAGCTACTTTCAAGGACATTAAGTGCCTCCCTGCCGCACTCGGCCGTCAATATGCAATTCCCCGATCTTTCCAGGAATGCCCTGATCGCCTGGATGAAAAAATGTGAATCATCGACAAGCAAAATCTGCTTCATTTTTGTCCCACCGCTTAAATTAAGGGATTTCAGGCAATATTACACAAAGGAAGTGAGCAAATCAAGGCGATACGCGGTTTTGAAGATCAACAGCTTCTTGACAGGCTGGTTCCGATTAAAATCAAGGTCCCCATCAGCTCACAAATCCCCATAAATTTAATAGGCTCACATGATACCTGCTTATCAGATGAAATATTGGAGTTTCGCCTAAATGACAAGATTGACGAGTGCTATTGGAAAAGTTTTTGCGTATTGTAAAAAAACATCCAACTACACTAATCAGAAGAAAGCTAAAAGTAGAGATTATACATCAACCATTTTCTCAAATCCAAAGATGATCTACATTAGAAATGTCCTTCCTCCTTGACTTTAATTATTGCTAAAACTATACTTGCAAGGAAACTCAACTCAATACTTAAGTTTCCATATTTTAACAATCCACCGCCTATGAAAAAAAAGATAATTCAGACTGCAAAGAAAAGATTTTTCAAAGAAGGACTAAAAAAAGTCCATATGGATGACATCGCCTCCGATATGGGGGTGAGCAAAAAGACCCTGTATAAACACTTCGACAGCAAGGAAGAACTTGCAGGGG
>JADFVM010000120.1 GCA_015222555.1 Pseudomonadota bacterium | reverse complement strand
GCATCGACATTGACGCAGTAGACGTTGTTGGTCACCTTATTGTCATATAATGCCTGTACAAGGTTGCGATAGAAGTCGAGGAATATGTTATAAATCCCCTTCTCTTCAAAGAGCTGGCTGACAAACTGCTCTCTCGGATCATAGTTGACAGGCTGTCCTTTAAAGACAGGATGGTTGACGCAGGGAACCTTGTCATAATCGATGTTGCCGGCAGCCTTTTCCTTTTTCTTGTAGGCAGCATAGGACTTCACATAGTCTGTAGCAAGCGACTTCAGATTTACACCATGGTTCTTCTCGGCAGGATCTTTTAGGTTGCTATCCTTGAACTGGTCGATAAGAAATGCCACCGCTTCATAGCCGTTACCACCATGTGCGAACCCGGTGTGAGTCAGGAAGCCGACAAAGGCCTTGTTAATCTGAATCCGTTCAGGCGCCTGGGGGCCATCTGCGCTGACCCCACCTTTGGCACCCTGAGCAGAGATCGTTCCGGGACCGTTAGAAATAATGAGGCCGAGAAGAACACTGAATTCAAAGAGTTCCGCACCGGTCGGTCTTCTGCCGATAAGTGCCAGGAAGGCAACTTCGGTAAAGCTCCAGCTTTCTGCCAGCTCGTCGTTTTTAATGCCGCAGAAGGCGGTTGCCGTATGTTTATTTTCAGAAACGCTGCATCCCACAAAGGCGCTGAAAATCAGAGAATACCAGGGCAGGCTATTCATCGTCAGTTTTGATATTTTCTTTCTAATGAGGCCACTCCAACCCAGCGTTGCCCATATGGCCGCAAGGACGGCATCCTTAGATGGCTTGCCCATGGTTGCCTTGTCGACGAAGGAAATGAAAACAGAATCGCCTGCAATCTTTTTTGCTCTTGCCAGGAATTTCCCTGCCGCCTCACCATCGGTAAGGACTGCCCTTTGATCATTATTCATCCCATTAATTATTTTGACCACGTCATGGGACGCCATGGGATCAGTAATTTTTTCATGCTGAAAAAGATCGGTGAGGAGACTGATGGCTGCCATCGCCTTTTTTGCCCTGCCCTTTCCGATAATTGATATGGCGGAAGAAAGTACCGTATTGGGTGAGTTTTCTGCCTCTCTTGCCGCATCCGCTGCTACCAGAGCTTTATCACCATGCATGTTGACATAGGAATTAAAAGCAAGGTTTGCCAGTTTTCTGCCCTGTTCAGTTGGGTATTCCTTCATTAAGGAAAAAACAAGGTTTTCACCCAGGGACACTTTTGATGCATCGAGGATAGACGTTTTATGTACACGAGTAACCTGTGTTTTTGGGTCCATCATGGAGGCGCCGCTGGCATCTTTCATGTTCTGTCTTGGAAACTGAGCACCCACCTGTTTGCTGATGGCCTCGATCTGCTCGTTATAGGGCTCTACCGCTTCAACGATGGGTACATCAAGTTCTTTCGGCAGTTTAATTCCCTGATTATTTCCCATCCAGCACTTGAGCGCCAGGTCCCCCTTCGGCTCAAAGTCCGGTTTGCTGCCGTTTAAAGCCATAACCGCCGTGAGGGCGTCCGGAATGTGGGCAATATTTATGACAACAGCCCCTTTTTTGGAGACGACCGGATTTTCCGGTGTGAAAATGTCATCAACTTCAAAGTAGTCCATGAACCACTGTTCCTTCGCCATGGCATTGTCGCCCGTTCCGGCCAGTGATCCGGCATGACCACATGCCTTGGTCAGTTTCGCCTTCCAGCGGCCCACAACGCAGGCAACAGTCGGCTTGGTAATATAGAGGCCATGCTCATAATAACCACCCGGCTCGGCATAGATAACGGCCGCTTTACTTCTGTTATCGTTATGAAGGGCATGAACAAATTCTCTCGGCCCATACTGAATGTAAACATCCTTACCACTTGAAACAGAGGTTGTTGTTCCCCATCCTGCAGTAGCCAGGTATACGGCGATGGTGGTTGTAAAGTTTCCGGAATTTGAGAAAAGGGCAACAGTACCCTTGACGAGAGACTCCTCAGGACTGTTACCCCCAAGGGCGCCACCGATTCTCACATGGTTCCATGCGTCGGCAACACCAAGGCAGTTACCGCCAAAGACATCGACACCATTTGACTGGCAGATGGCCCGTATAATCCTGGCATCCTTGACTGAGATTTTCTCTGTCAGAATGATCACCTTTTTCAGATCAGGATTCTTTCTTACAACCTCAGCCACACCATCTTTCACACCGGAAGGTGGAAGGTAGATGACGGCCGTATTAAATTTATGACCGGCAGATAAACCCTCTTTTACGGAGTTGTAAACAGGGATATCGCCCGCCGCCGTCTTGAGTTTCTGACCGGAACGCCCGGGGCTTGTCCCAAAAACAATGTTGCCACCTGAATAGACATGGCTTGTTGGTGTCACCGTCCGGCTTTCACCACCCACGATATTGAGAACACAAACACGGTCTTCCTTTGTCGCTATTTCGCTTAATGAATTAATCCCCACATAGTAGGGGAATCCTTTTACGCCTTCTTTATGCATCGTAATAACCTCTCCTAGCCCGGATGAACCGGATAAGTATTTCTAAATTACTAAATTAATCAGGCGGCAACCTTGGCCGCAACCAGTTTTCTACCCTCTTTTTCCATCCACTTGTCTGTGGCCAGGGCGTAATTAACGACCTCACTCATGGCACTGTCATGGCCAAAAATGCTATAGGGAAGACCGAGAGATTCAAGCGTCTCTTTTAAGTAGGCCATGCCTCTGATGAGGTTGGGTCCGCCTCTTCCTACAACCACATAGAGTGGAGTCGGTCCATAAGTCTGGAAATACCCTCTGAGCGCATCAGCCATTGCACGGAATGTTTCATAGATATCGGTATTGTTCGCCTTTCCACCGATTATAAAGAGAACATTGGACTGCTTCAGCCAGTACTTAAAGCAGATCTGGGAGATCTGAAGCATCTTTTCATAGGGCGGGTTTCCACCGAAGTCAGACGATATGGTGGCCCTGTCACCAAGCAATTCCGTAACCAGCGCGTTAGCGCCACCACCGAAAGTGGGCGCCGTAATGGTTCCCTTGTCGTTCATTACAAAAACATCGCTCTGTCCCTGATAGGTCCTGAGCTGGTTGATCTCCTGCTCGAACTCCGAATAGTCCGATGCAAAAAGATGTGACGGCAGACCGAGTCTCTTCCATGCCGGATCATCGATGTCAAAGGAACCCTTGAAGTCACAGGCGATAGGAACAAGTCTGCCCTTTTTATTGGGGTTCATCCTGATTGGGTTGAGTTCCAGCATGTTCATGCCGTAGTTGTTATAGAGAGTCCAGAGCTTGGGCAGGTTCTGAACGAGGGGACTGATAATCTCGCTGGGTGCACCCAACTCTTCCAGGGCATTGGAAACGTGGAAAGATTTTAAACCAGTAAGGGGATCAAAAGGGACCACCTTGATTTTGTCCGGTCCGAGCTCCTCAATATCAACACCACCATGATGAGTAATCGTCATGATAGGTGCCCTGAACTCCGTACTTTCTGATAATGAGAAATAGACTTCATGCTCTGCAGGCACACCGCCTTCAAAGGTAACACCATCGGCCTTGGCTGATGTTGTGCCATGAACGTGCTCACAAAAATAGAGCCTTTCCTTTTCTTTCAGGGCCTCAGTAATGTCGGAAACCCGTCCGATAAGACCCGACTTTCCTTTTTTACCAACACCCCCTTTAAAGATAGGTTTTATAAAAACCTGTCCCTTTCTTGCGATTAAATCCTTGATTTCATCTACGCTGGCTTCAGGCCCCAGGACCTCGGCGATAGGAAACTCAACTTTTTCAAGAAGTTTTCCTCCCCATAACAAACCGGTTAACTGCATTAAACCCTCCTAACCTAATTACTCATTTAGTTGTTATTTATAGTAAAATTCTGGATTTGCTGAACAAAAGAAAAGCTTTCCTTTTACCGCTTTTGGATCAAAATGTCAAGGATATTCAGGGGCTGATCCTTTTTGGGACGGCCTTGAGGCAGATAAAATGTCTCTTTTGTGAAGTGTTTTTGAGGAAATAATCGCTATGTGGGATATTAATTCCGGGCCAGTTTTTTGAAGACTTGATTGATCATAAACCGAGAATGTTTCTGGTCTCCGTGACTGTGGCAACTGGCCGGTCCATCTCACCTGCAATACGTACAATTCTTTCGACCAGCTGAACATTTGACTTTGCAAGTTCTCCCTTCCGGTAATAGATATTATCTTCAAGGCCGACCCGTACATGTCCCCCCATGGTTATGGCATGTATGGCGAGAGGAAGTTGAAAGGGTCCAATGCCAGCGACGGTCCAGCTCTGTCTCGACTCAAGACGGTCAACAAGAAGGAGAAGGTTCTTGAGTGATCCCCCCATCCCCCCCGGCACGGCCAGCACAAAATCAACATGAAACTTTTCGGGAATCCAGCCTTTCCTGAGATAGCGATAGACAGTGTCCATCATGCCGTAGTCAAAGATCTCCAGTTCCGCCATAATTCCGTTTTTAACAATGGCTTCCGCAATGCTACGGATCGTTTTTTCACTGTTTTCGAATATATCCGTGCCAAAATTCATTGTTCCCATGGAAAGAGAGGCCATTTCAGGTTTCAGTGCAAGCGGTGCACACCGCTCGTCGAGCGGCGTACCCACAGCGCCCCCGGTAGAATACTGGATAATACAGTCACACTGATTTCGAATTTTTGCTGTAACCTCTTTAAAGATGTCAACTCTTTGCGTCGGCTTCCCCTGCTCATCCCGCACATGAAGATGGATAATGCTGGCCCCGGCATTGACGGCCTGCTTCGCCGCCATGGCCAGTTCATCGGGCGTCAGCGGCAGATAGGGTGTGTCCTCCCGCGTCATTTCAGCGCCTACAATGGCACAGGTAATGATGAGGGGATTAGCGGTCATGTTTAATCCTTTGTTTTTCTTTAGGCGTTACACAGGTGCCCGATGCCTTGCAGACAAGGATCGGTTCTTCCAGCACATTTGCCGCCGAATCTCCAGCCTCCGGCGCCGCTGTTATGATCTTCCATGCCTCGAATTCCATATTTCTTGAAGTCTTTCCTGCCTTAACCATTTTCGCTGCCACTTCGATAAAATCCCCGGCATAAACAGGGGCAAGAAACTCAACGGAGCTGTAAGCCCGAAAAAGACCTTCATCACCATCATAGCGGATTAAAAGCTCCGTGGCGGCATCGCCAAAAAGCGCCAGAATGCGTGCACCATCAACGAGACCGCCGCCATAATGGGCATCGCTTTCACTCATCCTTACCTTAAGCTGTGCTTTCATATCTATTTCCCTTTTTTTTGTAATATGCTCGTTATCAGAAAAGAGGCCACTTGCGACGGCACCGTTCCCGGTCCGAATCCGGCATCGTATCCCAACTTGACGGCCAGTTCATTGTTTATTTTGTGGCCACCAGCAAGAAGGACAAATTTCTCCTTCAGATCATCAGCTGCCAGCCGTTCAATCAATTCAGTAAAATTATTGATATGACTTTCCTTCTGGGTTACTGTCTGGGAAACGAGGATAGCATCCGCCTTGACTTCAAGGGCCTTTTTTATCAGAGTTTCACAGGAGACCTGAGCACCCAGATTATAGGCTTTGATTTGAGGATAACGCTCCAGTCCATAGTCCTGTTTAAAGCCCTTCATATTCATGATGGCATCAATTCCCACGGTATGCGCATCGCTTCCAATGGTAGCGCCCACAAGGGATATGGGTCGACCGATCTTCTTTTTGATAAGATCGTTAATTTGATAAAAATCTATATGCTCGAATTTCGCCACTTTTACCTTTACAGCAGAATAATCTATTGTCGGGACTGCCCGTGCATAGACGATAAAACAGGTGAAATTATCGGCAATCTTCTGGGCATGAACGACGTGAATATCTTCAAAATTGAGTTTGCCAACATAGATTTCCGCCGCTTTTTTCGCCTTTGGCCCATTTTCAACGGGCAGCGTAAAAGAAAGCTGAACGATGCCGTCATCCAGGGTATCACCGTAGGGTTTGATCAAATCTTTACTCATGGTCAGTCCTTTTCCAGCAGATCCATTACAGGATTAGAGTAATCGGCACCTTTTTCAAATACGCCATCCAGGCCTCTCCCGCCGTCAAGGGGTCTCTGGATATTGGCAAACCGGCCCTGTGAAATAGCCTCCATAAGGCCAATATCATTAATCTCTTCCAGTGACTTCTCCGTTTCGTCGAGCACCTGCCGGGCCCGTTTAGTGATGAAACCGTCCTTTTTAAATTCGATCTCATCGCCCAGCGATCTGGCAATATTGAAAATGTAATTTATACTACTCAGTGATTTGAATCTGTCTTGCATGAGCGGCGTGTGGAGCGCCTCCGTCAATATGCCGGCCAGGTGGATTCCCTGACCTGTTGTCACAGAGGAGAGATTAAACATGGTGTCCATGCAGTGGGAAAAAAATATGTCAGTGCTTTTATATTTAGTAGGCGGCATATATTTCAGCGGTGCCTTAGGAAAGAGCTCTCTAGCCAGTTGTGCATGGGCCAGCTCGTAGAGAAAGGCATTTTCTATGGCGGGATTAATTTCAAAGGCATGGCCGAGACCGAGCAAGTCGTCTGTCAGTTTTGCCTTTTTCGCCATCGCTTCGTTGATCAGTTGTGATGCCGTTACTGTATGGGCATCTTCGATGGCGTCCGATGTGGTAAGATAGTTATCTTCACCGGTGTTGATTAATATTTTTGCCCGGGCACAGATGAGGCGGCTGAAATACTGGTCAATAAAGGTACGCTTCATATTGATATCCCTGAAGAGGATGCCGTACATGGAATCGTTGAGCAGAATATCAAGATCCTCAAAAGCAGCGCAGGCGGCAATCTCCGCCATGCAAAGGCCTGACGCATAATTCACCTGCCGGATATAGCGGCCATGCTCCTTTGAAGCTTCATCCAGCGCTTCCCGCATAATTTTAAAATTCGCCTGCGTGGCATAGGTGCCACCCACCCCTTCTGTGGTGAAACCGTATGGGACATAGTCAAGAAGGGATTGAGCCGTACTCCGTATGACGGCGATAATATCCGAGCCGGCATAAACGGCAGATCTTGCCTGGATAACATCCTCATGGATATTGCCGGTGGCAACAATCAAATATCGCCAGGGCTGTACCGGCAGTGGGATTTTCCTGATCTTTTCCGCCTTTCTTTTTCGGGAGGAATCGAGGCGTGCTATCGCTTGCCGGGCACGGGATTTTTCTTTTTTCCGGACTGTCTCTTGTGATAAGTCACCTAATTTATCAAAGCCTATTTTCCCCTCTTCTATCAGCCGCGCGGTTTGTTGCGCATCTTTACCCGATTTCAGCATGGCCTTAATAAAGGGCCGGGAAATGCCGCCACCCATCTCCCCATTTGCACACCATCTATCTACAATGGCGTTTGGCAGAGGTGTCCCGCTACTGTCAACACCATCTACGCCATAAAGTCTCAAAACGGTCCTTTCCACCGATACCGATGAATGGCGTGAGACAAACTGTTGCACTTCGTCGGCAATGGATGAAGCAAGCTTTTTAACGGTATTTACCTGGGCACTTTTCAACAAAATGTGAGGCATTGTTTAATCCTTTTTCCATAGAATCTTATAGTGATGCTCCCCGCCTACAAGGCGGGGCATCCGAGTAAGGTAGATTACAATTTTTATAGCTGGCATTCATCCCCGCTTACAAAGCGGGGCATGCTGCCAGCACCTCGTTAGGATCCCATCTCTGCGAGGAGGCAGTTGCTCATTCTATTATTTTAGGACCCAGTATTCTCTTCGTTGGTTCAAGAATGGTATGGGGTTTTGTCATCAGCATTCCTGGCCCTTTTCGTGCCTTGTTCTTCTCCTTACCGCATGCCGGGTCATGTCCACAGATGCTTTCCCATTGGTGCGGCTCCTGATAGACTGTTATGGCCCCTTCATAATTCCTAAGTACAGCCCTGTCGTCAGAGCGGGATAGGGAATAGTTGGGCATTAGCGGTACTTTTCCACCACCTCCCGGCAGGTCGACAACAAAGGTCGGCACGGCCAACCCCGATGTATGTCCCCTTAACGCTTCTATGATATGAATCCCCCTCCCCAGTGATGTGCGGAAATGAGAAATCCCCATAGAGAGATCGCACTGGTAGAGATAGTAGGGCCTGACACGAATGGCCAGCAGTTTCTGGTTCAACTCTTTAATGACATGGGGGCAGTCGTTGACCTGCCGCAAGAGGACGGTCTGGTTTTCGATGGGGAAGCCGCCGTCTGCCAGCAGTGTGCAGGCCTTTGTCGACTCCTTTGTAATTTCTTTCAGATGATTAAAGTGTGTTGAAATATAAACGGGGTGATACTTTCGGAGCATTTTTATTAAAGAGGGCTGAATCCGTTGGGGAAGAACGACGGGCAGCCGCGTGCCGAGCCGGATAATTTCAACATGAGGTATGGCGCGCAGCGTTTTAAGGATATATTCTATCTTGTCATCACCGAGCATGAGGGGGTCTCCGCCGGAGATGACGATATCCCGTACCTCTTCATGTTCTTTAATATAATCAACGGCCTGCTGGAAAAATTTAGGATCAAAGGTCCTGTCTTCCTGTCCTACGAGACGCCGCCTCGTGCAGTGGCGGCAATACATTGAGCAAACATCGGTAACGAGAAGAAGAACACGATCGGGATAGCGATGGGTCAGGCCGGGAACGGGCGAATCACGGTCTTCTTCAAGGGGATCATGAAGGTCGCTTTCCTTAAAATCACCCTCTTTCGCAGAGGGAATGGCCTGTGCCTTAACAGGACAATGGGCGGCATGAATATCGATGAGGCTTGCATAATAGGGGGTGATGGAGATCCTGAAATGTTTCGTTGCCACCTTCATCCCTTCAATGATCTTTTTTGACGGGTTGAAGAGGCGGATGACGTCGTCCACACTGGTTAAGCGGTTATCAAGCTGCCATTTCCAGTCATTCCATAATTTAGCGGGCACATCGGCATAGAGCTTATTCTCGGTCACTATGTTGAACCTCCCTGGAATCTCTGTTTCTTAAATAGTCGGGTATTGTTTACATTTTTATGGCTCTCATTTTAGACATATCTTTTCGTATAAAGTGTTCTCAAATAGCTGCTTTCTCTCATAATGTTTAATGATAGTTCGGCGTGGCCCTCGCAGTAACCGTTTCCAATAAGCATATCGATGTCTTTTCCAATCCCTTCAGCGCCGAGGGCCGCTTTTGTAAAGCTGGTGGCCATGGAAAAGAAGTATACTTTGCCGCCCTTTTTTGTAATCATAATGGCACCCATTTCACAGTTTTCCCGTGAAACGGCACTAATGACAACGTCGCATAATTTCCTTTCAGTTAGCACTTCAACCTTTTTCCAGAGATCCAGTGCCCGGTCTGCAGGCGCGATGATGACATCGTCAATAAAGGGGGCCTCATCCATATCTGCTCTTCCCTCTTCCCTGTGGTCGATGGCGATGATACGGCCGCCTTCACCGGCACACTTTTTTGCTTCATAACAGCATAAAAGGCCGGACTTCCCCCGGGCACCGATGACAGCTACCGTATCATCAGGTTTTACGAGCCGCCGTACCTGAGCAGGTGCTCCTGCTACATCCAGGACAGCAAGGGAGAGCGATTCAGGTAGATCCGGCGGTAATTTTGACCATATCCCACTTTCAAAGAGGACGGCCTTGCCTTTAATATCCACATGGTCTTTCTTCATATGAATATTGATAATTTTATCGATGTGAAGGGGAGTTAATGACAGGCTTACAAGGCTTACAATGCAGTCACCCTCTTCAAGATCTGTTTTTCCTTTTAATGCCTCCCCGATTTTCAACACCCTTCCAATAAACATGCCTCCCGATCCGGTCCAGGGGTTTTGGTGTTTGCCCGACTGGTGAACGATGTCAAGCATGATCCGTGCAATCTTGTTTTTGTCTCCTCCGGTACGCTCTTTAATGACGGTAAACGAGGCGGAGTCGATATTTAAAGTTGTTACATCACATAATATCTCATTACTATAAATATCGGTAAAATCGTTGTTTATCTTTAATGCTGCCTGAGGTAACATCCCTTCAGGTTCGATGACGCGATGTGTGCCGTAGGGGCAGCCTTTTTTTTGCATATTTTTATTCCTCTTCCTCTATTCTTCCTCGAGTTCCTTCAGGTCCGCATAATAGTCAAGTACCTCAGGATTTCTTAAGGCCTCCTTATTGCGGACAGGCTCATGGTGAATTACTTTCTTAACAGCTATTTCAACTTTTTTCATGTTTAATGTGTAGGGAATGTCGGGAACAGAGAGTATCTTGGCAGGAACATGACGCGGTGTGTTATTTTTTCGGATGGTCTCCCTTATTTTCTGTTTCAACACATCGGTCAACTCAACACCAACGGCCAGTTTGACAAAGAGGATGATCCGTTCATCATTCTTCCACCGTTGTCCAGTAACAAGGCTGTCTTCAACCTCCTCTATCTGTTCAACCTGACGGTAGATGTCTGCCGTACCGATTCTCACACCGCCGGGATTTAAGGTGGCATCGGACCGGCCGTGAATGATGACGCCGCCACGCCTGTTTATTTCAATATAATCGCCGTGTCGCCAGACGCTGGGATAGACGTTGAAATAGGCTTTGTGATATTTCTCACCGTCGGGGTCATCCCAGAAATGGATCGGCATGGAGGGGAAGGGGGCAGTGCACACCAGTTCGCCCTCAGTATTAATAATTGGGCGTCCCTCTTCATCAAAGGCTTCTACCTTCATGGCCAACCCCCTGCATTGCAGTTCTCCCGCATAGACGGGCCCCATGGGGTTGCCCAGCGCAAAACAGCCGTTCAGGTCAGTCCCTCCTGAAATGGAGGAGAGCTGGACATCCCCTTTAACGTCCCTGTAAATATACTCAAACCCTTCTGCAGGAAGGGGGGAGCCTGTGGAAAGAATGGTCTTGAGTGGTGTTAGGTCATAGGTCTCAGCCGGCTTTACACCGGCTTTCTGAAGAGCGGCAATATATCCTGCACTGGTACCGAAGATGGAGATTTTTTCATCCTGCGCCAGCTCCCAGAGTGCCCCGGCATCAGGATAGAAGGGATTGCCATCGTACAGAACCAGCGTAGCCCCTGTGGCCAGTGCACAGCTCAGCCAGTTCCACATCATCCAGCCGCAGGTGGTAAAGTAAAAGATCCTGTCCTGACGCTTGACATCGGTATGGAGCAGGAGTTCCTTTAACTGGTTGATCAAAATTCCTCCGGCGCTCTGGACGATGCATTTCGGTAATCCCGTTGTTCCTGAGGAATACATGATGTAAAGAGGATGGTCGAAGGGGAGTTGTTCAAAGTCGATTTCAAGATCGGTTTCTTTTGATTTAAAATCATCGAAGAGAACTGAACGTGGGATGCTGTTTAAATCCGGATCTTCTTCAGTATAAGCAATAACGGCGACCTTTTCTATGGAAGGGATTTCTTGCAGAACGTCAGACACTACCGGCAGGGAATCGATCTTTTTCCCTTTATAAAAATAACCGTTTGCCGTAAAGAGGATCTTTGGCTTAATCTGGCCGAAGCGGTCTAAAACCCCCCTTTTCCCAAAGTCGGGCGAGCAGGATGACCATAGCGCTCCCAGACTTGTGGAGGCCAGCATGGCGATAATTGTTTCCGGCATATTGGGCATAAAGCCGGCAACTCTGTCTCCAGTCCTGATGCCTTCTGCCTTCAACGCCGTTGCCACTTTTGCCACTTCATCATAAAGAGTTTTATAACTTATTTTTGAGCTTTCCCTGCCCTCCCCTTTAAATATGAGAGCTGTCTGATCATCACGATAGTGAAGGATGTTTTCAGCAAAATTAAGCCGTGCACCGGAAAACCACCGGGCTGCCGGCATCTTTTTCAGATCGTCAACGACCTCCTCATAGGGTGTGGAGGCCTTTATTTCAGCAAATTCCCACATGGCCGCCCAGAAAGCGGGAATGTTTTCAATTGACCAGTCATAGAGGGGATTATAGCTGTCAAAGGTTTGATTGTACCGCTCATTGATTAAATTCATGAAGCGATACATATTGGAGTTGATAATTCTTTCTTCCGATGGTTTCCAGAGCATTTCACTTGTCATAAGCGCTCCCTCAACAGATTAGAAAGGCGGGATCAAAAAATCCTTTGTTTATAAATCATTTTAACATATCAGGTAGATTATAAAAGAGGATAATCAAAATCACCCTTCCAGATAGCCACTTGCTTTTTCAGGCCCTACAAAGATCAGGTGGCGATTAAGCGATTTGTCCAGATATTTCACAGCGCTTTTTTTGACAAACAATAACCTGCAAAAGACGCAATCCATTGCTGTCAGGCATATACCGGCCCGGATCTGATTTTTTAATTTAAAAATTGGATATCATCTGATGATATTAGGTTTGACAAGGGATTCTTTTTCATTATAGAGAACTATTTTGGTTGTGGAACCGACGACGCCATCCTGAGAGATCCCTTATTTCTTCTGGATTTCCATTATGACATTTCTGGTATGGTCGTCATAATCCGGCGAGATATCGATATCCTGATAGCCTATATCCCTCAACAGCATTTTCAGAGCTGTAATAGATTCTCCGGATGAATTAAAGGGAATAGAGCCTTTTATGTTGTGGAAGTTTTTCCATAGAATAAATATTCTTCCTGACCAGTGTTTTTTCAAATCGTCGGGCGTCACCTTTATTTTGTCTTCCTTTCCCGTAAGCAAAAATTTTGCTTGGCTTAATTGAAGGGGAATAATAAAGTCCAATCAGGCCAAAAGTAAAGCTACAACCGCTATTTTCACGCTTCAGCTGATCGTTGCGGATTATTATCAAGAAGCTCTTTAAGGGCCCTGAAGAGGTTGCGTGACGATTTAGGCGCTTTGCCGGTCAGTTTCTCTTTTTGTGCATTTCGCATGAGCTGACGAATCTGTTGATGATCGGCATGAGGGAATTGATTAAAGATCTCATCAAGCACCCTTTCATTGCCATCAACTAAAGCATCCCGCCATAGCTCGGCTTTTTTAAAGAGCCGCACATTGCTAATCCTGGCCTCCTCATCAGTTTCCAGGGCCTGCTGGATCGGTTCGGCGTCGACGTCACGCATGAGGGCGCCTATATAGTGGAGCTGACGTTTCAGTGCGCCATGCTTGCTTATGGTTTTGGCAAAAAGGACCGCTTCTATCAGTTTCT
>JADFVM010000119.1 GCA_015222555.1 Pseudomonadota bacterium | reverse complement strand
GCATTCCCCGCGGCTTGCCGCGATATATTAAGAAGGTTGTCTCCGCGCTCATACCCCGCTGCTTGCGGCGGGGTGATTGATTTCCTACGCTCTCTAATAATCCCATTTTAGTCTTAAACGTTGATCCTTATCTTTCGATCCAGGTTGAGTGCTGCATTTTAAGGAAAAATACAGCTCAGGTCGCTGCCTTCTTCAAATAAGACAGTTCAGCTATAGCTGTATCAATAGGAGAATCAAAAAGTGTTGAGGCTATGATGAAGTTATGTTTTGATTCCGGACGGGCAAACTCAGTTCCTATATCACCAAGATCGATAGTTTCATTGAAGATAATCTTTATTGCAGGCAGTGTTGATACCTTTTCCCCTCGTGAGGTAGATCGAACCCGAATTTCTCCTTCTGTAATAATATTCACGCTGGACCAGGGAATAGATTGTATCCTGTTAATGAAAACCCCCTTGCCGATCTTGATGCCTAAGGTGTCGGCCGCAAAGATCAAGCTGGGAGAGATCATTGCTTTGATTGTGATAAGAAAGGAACTGACAATGATGAGAAAAATAACCCAGGAGATGAAGGAATTACTATAGGCCATCAGGTCTGCGCTGAACCTCGTTGCTCCCAGAAATTTGAAATCAATAAAAAGAAGAAGGAGAAAGAAGAATATAATGCTCGTTAATATTGATGCGGAGTGCGAATAACGAATTTCACATGCTGGTTTCATTAATCATCCTTTTAATCGCCTCTCCCCTGGCGGGATCTCGATGCTCGTATGAGTAGAGGGCTAGGGAGATGGTTTTCAATAACCCATGTCCCGTCCCGATTCGTCGGGATAGGCGGGGTGCATTCACCTGAAATTGAGCACAACATGACATTGCTCCCTGACCAGGCTATTCAGGAAAGAGCCCCGCTATTTCATCGGGCAGCATTGGCCGCCCTTTTTCATTGATGGCTGTGCCTGTAATCGTTGCATTCATGATCAGTTTGTCATCGGGATATCTGTATACATCCTGGATAAATTCAAATCGAATTTTCGATGATCTTCTCACATTCAGATCGACCCGGAAATTGTCCCCACTCTTCAAGGGAAATCGGTAATGCAGTTCCGCCTTGACAACGATGAGATTAATATTTGCTTTTGCCAACTGCGCAAAGTTAATTCCCGATGCCAGCAAAAATTCGTGTCTGGCATGTTCCAGATAGTTCTGATAAACACCGTTGTTGACAAGTCCCTGCATATCACATTCATAGTCTCGCACTTTAAAGTCCAGTCTAAAGGCGTAATCCATTGTTTTACTCCTCGTTGTTGCGTTTTATCTTATAAAGAGGGCCGGAATAATTATCTCCGGTTTGGTGTTGAAGTCGAAACTGACCAGTATCCACTCGGCGCTGAACTTTTCTTGCTTACTTTTATAAGCAAGAAATTTGGCATAGATAGGGCCGCGTTCAAAGTCCATGCTTATTGTGATAACCCTTGATGTTTCAGCGATTTCTGTTATTTCGATTAACTTGAAAGTAATATATTTGCCATAAAATTTTTCAATTTCCTTGAATGATTTTGCATAAGAGAGGCTTTCTTCGGTCTTCTCTTCCATGGCACTTCCCTTTATCCATGTCCTGATAGCCGCTTCCGGCCCCTCTGATGCGTATTGCTTCAGGCCGTCAATAATAATGGGAGGAATATTTTTTGTCAACTCCCCGGCATGAAGGGGGTTAAGGCTGAGGAACGTCAGAGTTAGCATAAGTGCAGCAGTCAATATTGTTTTCATATGTTTTTCTTATCCTCCAGTAATTTGACTTTTTCCGAGCTGACGGTTTTTATCCCTCTAACTTCTATATCTTCCCTCCCGAAATAGCCCCTGGTAACGCCATAGCCGGGAATTGTCTTTAACACAT
>JADFVM010000013.1 GCA_015222555.1 Pseudomonadota bacterium | reverse complement strand
GATTATCTTCCCCCAATAGAAAAAAGGAGCTCTTTATTGTTTATTTGGATGATTGTGCGTTGGTATGGGCCATTTGCTTGGAGGGACAAGCAGATAGATTAAAGGACAGAGATTGCCGCGCTGTCCCGCCATTGCGAGACGCCTCGCAAAGACGTTGAAGAGACACTTTAGAATAGGGGGACTATATTGGAATCATCCGTATGAAGAGGGTGAGCAATTCCTTACTGCTCTTTTTCTTTATAAAACCACATCTGATACAGGGACACGATAATCTGAAAGCCGATGGAAAGACCTATCAGCGCGCCGCCGGCAATGACGATATAGGCAAATGCTGGCAGCCAGTGTGTTAACCACCATGACCCGATGTCCATGAAAATGGCGAGAAAGGGAAAACCAACGACCACCCTTTTTAAAAGAGCTGGCATTTCGCAGAGGATAAAGATTTTACCGATTAAAAACAGCAGTAATCCAACGCCGAAAAGATGAATATGTGAAACCCTTGCAAGGGCGCCTATGGATTTTCCCATATCGACGTCAGTCAGTTTTTTTACTGCCTTTACATCGCTGAGATCTGTCATGCCTCCTGCTTCCGGGCGGTGGCAAAAGGTGCAGTTTTTCTCAAAGATCGGCTTTATCTCCCTGTCAAAGGTTTTCTCCGGGCTTCCTTTGAATATCCACGCCACTACCTTTTCATTTTCCTCTATGGAGATATAGCCCGACATGGAGCCCCTCAATTTAGCCTCCAGTGTTGAACCGCTGCGATTTCCATAGTAGCTGTACACCACATCCTCAACAGAAAGGCCGGGCTTATTATCCAGCCCTTCATGGCTCACGTAGAGATACGCCGAGGCCAGAAGATAACCGACGCCCATGACAAGCAGGAAACAGGTATCAAGGAATTTTTCACTCACCGAACAATCTGAATACCGGCGATACTTATGTAGTGGTTGAGGTCTGTCCATAGCTAATTATACCTTATAATTTCTTTTTATACCTAAATTCTGCAAGTGACAGTAAGCAGATTGCGGTAATAATCGGAAAAGGTAGAATCTCCAATAGGTTATACGCCAATACAATCCCAAAGGAGAGTCACCTTTTCCATGAAGAAAATAGCACAAAGAAAAGAGAAAAAACAGCCCAAAATAAAAGTAGAAATAAGGGCTAAAGGGCTAACAACTTATGGAGGACTTTTAAAGGAAATTTCTGTATCAAAGGCGGATTTTGAATTTTTGTTGGGGTGAGCTGAAGAGGAAAGCCGGCCTTTAATCTCCAGCCATGATTCCTTTAAACTCTTCCTCGCTCAAGACCTTCACCCCCAGTTCCACCGCCTTTTCATATTTCGACCCCGGATCAACTCCCGCCACAACATAGTCGGTCTTTTTGCTCACACTTCCCGAAACCTTTCCCCCTTCAGCTTCAATAAGTGCTTTTGCATCACTTCGTGAATACGACTCCAGTGTCCCGGTGAGGACAAAGGTTTTTCCCTCAAACTTGCCCCCTTCAACTTTTTCTGCGCGTTCATAGGTAACACCACCGCTGATAAGTTTGTCGATGAGAGCCAGATTATTTTTTTCCTTGAAGAAGTCGGTGATGCTTCCGGCAACTTCGGGGCCGATATCTCTGATTTCTATTAACCTGTCCTCTTTCGCTTCCTTCAGGTTGTCTATGTTTCCAAACTCTTCTGCCAGCACCCTGGCCGTTTGAATTCCAACATTTCTTATCCCAAGAGAGTAGATGATTCTTGGCAGAGTTGTTTTCCTGCTTTTTTCTATGGCATGGACAATATTTTGAGCTGACTTTTCAGCAAACCGTTCAAGTGTTAAAATATCTTCCTTTGTCAGATGGTAGAGATCTGCCGGATTTTGTATAAGGCCCCTTTCCACCATCTGTTCAATATGCTTGAAACCGAGACCATCAATATCCATCCCATTTTTACCGCCAAAATGTTTAATCCATTCCTTAACCTGGGCAGGGCATGAGCTGTTAATACATCTGAGGAAGGCTTCTTCCTTAATGACTTGGCCGCCGCAAACGGGGCAATTTTGTGGAAGCCGGTAAGCTTGACTTTCAGGGGGGCGTTTCGACTTAATGACAGCAACGACTTCGGGGATGACATCCCCCGCCCTTTGAATGACAACGGTATCACCGACGCGTACATCCTTCCTGTCCACTTCATCCTGATTATGCAGCGTCGCCCTTGAAACGATGACTCCACCGACTTTTACCGGCTCAAGTTTTGCTACCGGCGTCAGTGCACCCGTTCTTCCCACACTGGCAAAGATATCTATAATAGTGGTGTTTTCCTGCACGGGCGGGAACTTGACGGCAATGGCCCAGCGGGGTGATCTCGATATTTCGCCAAGTTCAGCCTGGAGTTTCAAGTCGTTTACCTTTATAACGACGCCATCGATCTCATAGGGAAGTGCATTTCTCTGCTCCGCCATTTCCTCAAAATAACGGGCGGCTTCCTCGATATTGGCGCATGACTTGATCAAGGGATTGATCTTGATGCCGTAGCCTTTCAATGTTTGAAGGCTTTCCCAGTGGGACTCAAAAGTGATGCCTCTCGTATCACCCAGTCCGTAGCAGTAAATATCGAGCGGCCTTTTCGCTGTCACCTTTGAGTTCAGCTGCCTCAGGGAACCGGCGGCGGCATTTCTGGGGTTGGCAAAGACCGCCTCGCCTGACTTCTCACGCTCTTTATTCAGGTTGTTAAAGGGCTCGAGGGCCAGAAATACCTCACCACGAATATCAAGCTTTTCCGGCATCTTCCTGTTGGCAGGTGTTCTGAGTGTCAAAGGGATTGCCTTCACCGTTTTAAGGTTGAGGGTGACATTTTCACCCCTGAAACCGTCCCCACGAGTTGAACCTATGGAAAGACGGCCTTTTTCATAGGTCAATTCAACGGCCAGACCATCCATCTTCGGTTCCGCCACATAGCCGATATCTTTATCAATTTTAAGAAAACGTTTAATTCGCTTATCAAACTCCCGCAACTCATCGGCGTTCATCGCATTTTGAAGGGAGAGCATCGGCATGGCATGTTCTACCGTTCCAAAACTGTCCAATGGCGGCGCGCCCACTCTCTGTGTCGGCGAATCGGGCGCAACAAGTTCCGGAAACTCACTTTCAATGGCCTGAAGCTCTCTCATAAGCCGGTCATATTCTGCATCGGAAACTTCAGGCGAGTCGAGGACGTAATAGCAATGGTTATGATAGTTGAGAGTTTCTTTTAATTGACGGATTCTGTCAAAAGCGTCTTTTTTATCCATAGTCATGCCTTTGCCTGTGCAGGCCTTGACTCCTCTTTCAGCCGGCTGAGAAGAAGCCTCTCATCTCCTCGCCTAACGGTGAGGTGTATTTTATCGAAGTATTCCAACAGAAGAATAGCCCCTTTTCTGCCTGTTCCCAGGATGTTTTTGAACTCAATAACGTCAATTGTGCTGCTCCTTTCAAAGTGTGAAAGGGCTAAGTTCTTGGCTTTTTGAAACAGTTGTGATGAAATATAATTCTCTTTTGAGAGTTGAACCACGGCACCCTCTTTGACCAGCGCTTGCAGGCAGGCTCTTTTTTTTCGATCATTGCCAGTCAAAACCGCATCGCTCGCTGCCTGATAGCCCTTTTCAATTAATAGGGATTGTATCTCCTTCCTGGCAGTTTGTTCTTCCCTGGAAAGGACGATACCATGCCTTTTGAGGGCCAGTCGTTCGCCCTCTTTTTTAACAGAGCCCTGAGCCAGCAAGTTATCAATAATCTCTTTAAAAAATGTTGTTGAAAGGGAGGGGGATAATTTTTGCCGCAGCGTTTCAGCTTCCATCCCACTGCTTGTTTTATTATTGTTATGAAAGACCTCAAGAAGCTGGAGAGCTTCCTCCTGAGCCTCTTTTATAAACTTTTCCAGAACTACACCATCGCCGGTGATACGAAATTCGCCGGTTTCCTTCAGTTTGGAAAGAAGCAAATCCGGCTCTATATTAAGATTTTCAGAGAGGGAGCTTAATCCAGCGCAGTTATCTCCCCGCCCGATAAGATCCTCTGTTAGTCTGGTTATTTCATTGCCCTCCCATAGCTTGAAATAGTCTAGTCTTTCTTTTTTTCGCACCTTCAGACTGAAAGGATTAAGTACAACACCGCCACCGATCGTCCGCTGGGCAGAATAGTCGCGAATGACGAACTTGTCACCCCGCATGATATGTATCGGTTTTTCCAGAGCAAAAGATGCATACCCCTCTGCCTTGGGCCGGAGTCCCTCTGCAAAAGGTGAATAAAAACTTGCTATCACATCGGCCGTGCCAGTATGGAGATGTACTTTTTCTCCCGGGTTTAAGGTTTTGTTATTAAAGCTTGCAGCTTTGAGTTTGGCGTCAAATCTGTCGGTCGCTTTTGTAAGTTGCACCGATGAAATAACATCGCCCCTTTTTATGCTCTCCTTGTCGATGTCGGAAAGATTAACGGCGCACCGTTCTCCCGCCATTATTTCCTGTCTCTTTTCTCCGTAGGCTTCCAGGTTTCTAACCTTTACGCTTCTGCCTGCCGGGAAGAGATGGAGTTTGTCACCAACAGAGACTTTACCACACACAACGGTACCGGTTACAACAGTCCCGAAACCTTTCATGGTAAATGAGCGATCAACGGGCATCCTGAAAAAGCCCTTATCCCGCTCCTGGTGATGAGCATCGAAAAGCGCCTTTAACCGCTGCTTTAATTCGTCAATTCCTTCCCCTGTTTTTGAAGAGACGGAAACTATGGGTGAAGATTCAATTCCCCGGTTTTTAAGGAACAGCCCGGCATCCTCTTTTATCCCTTCCAGACTCGACGGGTCAACACAATCTATTTTTGTAATGACCACGATGCCTTTGTCTACGCCAAGAAGGTCGATAATATCCAGGTGTTCCTTTGTCTGTGGCATGATTCCGTCATCAGCGGCAATAACAAGAAGCACCACATCCATTCCATGGGCCCCTGCCACCATATTCCGAACAAAGTCCTCATGGCCGGGCACATCGACGATTCCCGCTCTTTTTCCCTCTTCGAGATCGATGTAGGCAAAGCCCAGGTCGATAGACATGCCTCTTTGTTTTTCTTCTTTAAGACGGTCTGTCTCAAAACCGGTAAGGGCTCGTATCAAGGATGTCTTTCCATGATCTATATGGCCTGCTGTTCCTATAATCATTAATGCGCCTCACTCATATAAATTATGGATAATATTATCAATGGACTATCTGTAATGCAATGGTAAGTTATGATCTTTCTCAAATCCCGCTTTTGCGGGATTTGAAACCGCCCATTCATCCCAAAATACTGCGTTCTCGGCGCTTTTGCTCCTCACCGTACAGGTGAGTACGGTTGCGTCGCAAAATCGCCTCGGGCCTTGTCTTTAGGGTGTCTCGACGGTTTGCCAAAATTCCTAAGTCGAAATTTGGACTTTTGGCCTTTCTTGACGGACTATGCCTGGTAACAGTATAATAAGCGAATGATTATGGAAATGCATGCAGAAAGAAATCGGCTGGGGATGACCTTTGCCTTCTCTGTACTAATTCATTTTGTCTTGTTGGTCCTTATCGCTCTTTTTGCAGAAATAGG
>JADFVM010000118.1 GCA_015222555.1 Pseudomonadota bacterium | reverse complement strand
TAGATGGCGAGATGTCTGTTGAAAGAGCCCTTCAAAAGAGGCGGTCCATCAGGGAATACCGGGATGACCCACTGACACTGAAGGAAGTATCACAGCTCCTCTGGTCGGCGCAGGGGATCACAGGTCCTTACGGGATGAGGACGGCACCTTCAGCCGGGGCGCTCTACCCTCTGAAGATTTACCTTGTTGCCGGAAATGTGAAAGAACTTCCCGGTGGAATTTACAGGTACAGGCCTGAGAAGCATGAACTGGAGAAGGTTGTCGAAGGGGACTTGCGGCGTAAACTCGCAGCGGCGGCGCTCGGGCAGGAGTGTGTTCGAGATGGCGCCGTCTCAATTGTGATTGCTGCCCTTTATGAGAGAACAACTATCAAGTATGGGCAAAGAGGGATAAAATATGTCCATATGGAGGTAGGCAATGTGTCTCAGAACATCTACCTGCAGGCCGTCTCATTAAACCTCGGAACGGTGTTTGTCGGTGCCTATGACGATGACGGGGTGAAGCGGGTTTTGAATATGCCGGCCGATGAGCAGCCTATGGGAATTATGCCCATCGGGAGAGTCAGGTAAAAATAGATGAAATGTACTTCCTGTTTTCTATGCTGGACATTTACAGAATTTATAGTATCTTTAATATTAAGGAGTTAAATCAATATTTAGAGCCTTCACACAAAAAGAATCAAGAAGAATGGAGGATAATGGACGACGCTTTTAGATTTGCAGATGAACTTGGACCGGCTAAAATTATTCATGTTTATGAGCCATCAATAGGGCTAAAAGGTGTACTGGTTGTCGATAACGTATCGGCAGGACCATCCATCGGGGGACTTCGCATGGCTCCCGACGTCAGTACTCAGGAGTGTTTTCGGCTGGCCAGGGCAATGACGATGAAGAATGCTGCTGCAGGGCTTGCTCACGGTGGAGGTAAGTCTGTACTCTTCGGTGATCCTTACATGCCCGAAGAGAAGAAGGAACAACTGATCCGTTCCTTTGCCACTGCATTAAAGGGAGAGTGTGATTACATCTTTGGACCGGACATGGGAACGGATGAGAAATGCATGGCCTGGGTCAAGGATGAAATTGGCCGTTCAGTTGGACTCCCCCCTGAGGTCGGCGGGATTCCGCTGGATGAGATTGGAGCAACAGGGTTCGGAATCAGCGTTGTTGCCGATGTGGCCCTGAAATATTGTGACTTTGATCTGAAAGGCGCCAGAATTGTCGTCCAGGGTTGCGGCTCCGTCGGCAAACATGCCGCGAGGTTCCTTACAAAAAATGGTGCTGTCCTGGTCGGTGCAGCCGACAGCAGAGGCTCAATATACAATCCTGATGGGCTTGACGTTAACAAGCTTATCGAGATGAAGAAGGCCGGAAAGAGTGTTGCTGAATATTCTGACGGTAAAAGTGCAGACCGTGAAGCGGTCATCGATATGGAATGCGACATATGGATTCCCGCTGCCCGTCCCGATGTCATCCATGAGGACAATGTGCATCGTCTCAAAACAAAACTGATCATCAGCGGCGCCAATATCCCCATTACACACCATGCGGAAAAGATCCTTCATGATAAGGGCATCTTGAGCGTCCCCGATTTCATTGCCAATGCAGGTGGTGTGATATGCGCTGCCGTGGAGTATCATGAAGGCAACGAGACGATGGCCTTTCAGACCATTGAAGAGAAGATACGAGAAAATACGGAACAGGTTCTTGAAAGAATGGATAAGGAGAAAATCCTCCCCAGGGAGGCCGCTGTAGAACTTGCAACAGAAAGAGTTAAAAACGCCATGACCTATCGGCGGTGGTCGATCTTTTAACGAGCGCCCCCCCCTCTTTGCGGAAGAGCACCCAGGGGCTTAAAGGGGTTACGGGGAGTTGTCTACATTAGTGAGTTCAGCATAAGGAGTCTTCATGTATCGCATCCGCTTTCACGGACGCGGCGGTCAGGGAATGAAAACGGCCAGCCGCATACTTGGAACGGCCTTCTTTCTGGAAGGCTTCGAAGTTCAGGATGCCCCGCGTTATGGCGCAGAACGCCGTGGCGCCCCGATATTTGCCTACGTCCGTGCAGACCGGGAGGCGATCAATGAGCGTGGAATTATCGGACGACCTGATCTGGTGATTGTTGCTGATGAGAGTCTTGTTCCAATTGCAGCGGCGGGTGTAATGACAGGAATCACCGGGGATACAGTTATACTTATTAACAGCACTGTCCCCCCGGACCTCTGGCAGAATCGGCTCAACATTACGGGTCCCATACTGACCCTGCCGATGACGACGGAAGTGGAGGACAGACTCGAAGCAAGGTTTATCGGTGCCCTGTGTGCCGGTGCCGCGGTACGCCTCGTCGATGTCATCTCCCTTAAGTCGCTGAAAGCGGCGATAGGTCGGGAACTTGAACCTTTGGGGCCCGAAATTGTAAAGAAAAATATGGAAAAGGCTTTAATTGCCTATAATTCCATGGACGGTCATGCCGGTTGTGTAAAAGAAGGTGGCGGTATGAAAGCCGAAGAGTATGAGCGTCCTACCTGGATAGACCTCCCTTTTGATGAAGCTGCTCTCTCCGCCCCTGTCATCCATGGTGCAGCAACAAGTGAACTGATGAAAACCGGGCTGTGGCGCACCATGCGCCCCCTTATCGACTACGATCAGTGTAACCGCTGCTGGTGGCTGTGCAGCACCTTTTGCCCCGATGGCGCTATCAGGATCAATGATGAAGGTTATCCCGAGATCGATTACGAGCACTGCAAAGGGTGTATGATCTGTCTGGCAAACTGCCCGCCTCATGCCATTTCTGCAATACCGGAGGAACAAGCGAAGGGCCGGAGCGAGGGAGGTAAGAAATCATGAAACGGACACTCCTGACCGGAAATGGCGCTGCAGCATGGGGTGCACGTCTGGCCGGCGTTGATTACATCCCCGCCTTTCCTATCACACCCCAGACAGAGATTATTGAAGCCATAGCCAACTGGGCCGACAGTGGAGAAATTTCAGGTCGAATGGTCACCCTTGAATCCGAACATTCCATGATCACCGCTGCAGGGGCGGCCGCTGCCACCGGCGTGCGGGTCTTTACTGCCACATCAAGCCAGGGCCTACTCTATGGCATGGAGATGCTTTACACCGTTGCCGGCTGGCGGGCTCCTTTTGTGCTGGTCAACGTTTCACGTGGACTTTCTGCTCCTATTACCCTTGAGCCTGATCATAACGATATCCTCGCTGCACGGGACAGCGGATTTCTTCAGATTCACTGTGCCACCTGCCAGGAGGTACTGGATTCCATCCTCTTAGCCTATCGTCTCGGTGAGGATGAGCGTGTGCGGCTTCCCGTGATTGTAAATATGGATGGTTTTTATCTCTCCTTTACAAGGGAACCGGTGGAAATTCCAAATCAGGATGTTGTTAACCGCTTCCTGCCACCCTATGACCCTGAAAATATTTCCTTTCGCGCCTCTCAACCGACCAGTCAGGCCGTTGCCGTTCTTGGCGGTGGCCCATACTCCTATTTTCGCTACGAAATGCACCTGGCTGCACAAAAAAGCATTGAGGTTTTTGACAAAATCACCCGCCAGTTCAGTGAAGAATTTGGAAGAAGTTATGATGCTGTTGAAGCCTATAGGACGGAAGATGCAGAATTTATCTTTGTTATGATCGGCTCTTTTGCCACCAAAGCCAAAGAGGCGGTCGATCGTCTTCGTGATGCAGGCCGGGCTATCGGCTTGATCCGGCCCCGACTGCTCAGACCTTTCCCTGAGGCGCAGATACGGCGATTGCTGAACGGTAAAAAAGGTGTTGCTGTTATCGACCAGAACCTTTCCATGGGCAAGGGAGGCATACTCTATACTGAAATCGCTTCGGCGCTCTATGGACAGCCCGATGCGCCTCCCATTCTGGTAAGTTTCATCGGCGGCCTGGGAGGGCGTGATATCAGCCAGGAAGAATTTTTTGAGATGGCGAATAATATCCGTCGGGCGGTAGAAGAAGGCAGCGCGCCTCCTCCAAGGCTCCTCTATACGGAAGGAGAGATGAAAGAGGTTAGAAAACTTCAGGCGATGGCCAATGTTGAGCGGCAGATGTAAGCATCGTGTCAACCGTAAATTGACGCAACGCTAAGGAAAAAAGATGGATGAGACGAGATTTAAGCGGATAAAAGATCTCCCCTCGACCCATATTCTTGGAACAGGTACAGCGATGTGTGCCGGCTGTGGTGGTCTTGAGGCGGTACATGAAGTCTATGACATCCTGGGGGAGAAGACGGTCTTTGTCAACGCTGCCGGCTGCATGACACTCCTTTCTATCTATCCCTTTACACCCTTTCGAGGTTCATGGCTTTACACCGCCATGGCTTCGGCACCCGCCGGTGCCCAGGGAATACGGGATGCCCTCGACATACTTCTTGAGAAAAAGCGGATCCCTCGTGACGAGGATATGGACGTGGTCGTCCTCACCGGGGACGGTTCGGCATACGGTATGGGGCTTTCGGCCACTTCCGGGGCGATGGAGAGAAATCTTGATTTTATCTATCTCTGTTACGATAACGAGGGGTATGGCAATACGGGGCAACAGTACTCTTCGGCAACACCCCACGCGGCCAGGACCTCGACGAGTAAGGGGCCAAAAGGTTTTCCCGGATACAAGAAAGACCTCTTTTCCATCTGGGTGGCCCATAACCCGCTATATGTGGCAACGGTATTGGGGGCTGAACCGCTTGATCTGGCCCGCAAGATCGAAAAAGCGAAGGAACTGAAAGGCCCCCGGCTGATTATTGCGCTCTCGCCCTGTCCTACCGGCTGGGATTTTGATCCGAGTGAATCAGTGGAGATCGGCAAATTGGCAGTCAAGACCGGTATCTGGCCCCTTAAGGAGTATATTGACGGGAAGGTAGTCCATACCAAAGTCCCTGATCGTCGACTGCCCGTTGAAGAGTACCTGAAAAAACAGGGCCGATTTGCCCATCTCTTCAGCCCAAAACGGAATGATAAACTTATCGGGGAGATTCAGGAGAGTGTGGATAAATACTGGAAGGGGATTTAGAGTTAAAAGGTTGCTATGAAGAGCATCAAGAAGAGCTACTTCCATGAAGGAGGAACGGTTCCACTCCTCGGAGCCACCATCCCCGACCATTTTTCGAAAGTGGTCGATCAGTTCTCTGACCGGGAGGCTGTGGTCTCAATCCCCCAGAACAAGCGACTGACATACGCCGAGCTGGCTGAATCTATCGACAAGCTGGCCCTTGGGCTGCTCGCTATGGGATTCGGCAAGGGAGACCGTATCGGTATCTGGGCGACCGATAACATCGAGTGGCTTCAACTCCAGATGGCCACGGCCCGCATAGGAGCAATCCTCGTCAACATCAATCCGGCCTACAGGCCAAAGGAACTTGCCTATGCAATGCGGCGTTCTGAGGTCCAGGGACTCTTCGTCATCCCTTCATTTAAAAGCAGCGACTATATTGCCATGCTGACGGATCTCATCCCGGAATTACAGGAACTGCCCGGCGATGAAATAAAAAGCATGGAGCTGCCGGCTTTAAGGCAGGTGGTCCTTTACGATCCTGCTGCCCCAGAGGAGACGGAACGTCCCCATCCCGGTTTTACCCTCTGGCAGGAGGTGCTTGAAGGAGCAGGCGGTGTCTCTCGGAAAAGGCTCGATGAGGTCACCGCTTCTCTTGATACGGACGATCCGATAAACATCCAGTATACCTCCGGGACAACGGGATTTCCAAAGGCGGTCGTACTTACCCATCACAATATTCTCAATAACGCCTACTTTGCGGCAAAGGCACTGCATTTTACCGAGAAGGATCGTTTGAGCGTACCGGTTCCCTTTTACCACTGTTTCGGCATGGTCCTGGCAAACCTGCTCTGCCTTTCAGTGGGAGCCTGCATTGTGATCCCTGCCGAGCATTTCGATCCTCTCAAGGTTATGGAAGCGGTAGAAAAAGAGAGATGTTCCGCCGTTCATGGCGTACCCACCATGTTTATTGCCCAGCTTGAACATCCACGGTTCGAAGAGTTCGATCATTCCAGCCTTCGAACGGGCATCATGGCAGGTGCCCCATGCCCGCCGCCTCTGATGAAGCGTGTCATGGAGGATATGCACTGCAAAGAGATTCTCATAGGCTACGGTCAGACCGAGGCCTCTCCCCTGACCCATCTGACACTGATCGATGACAGCATGGAGAGGCGAACCGAGACGGTTGGAAAAAATCTGCCCCATCAGGAGGTAAAGGTAGTGGATCATGATACGGGGAAGACGGTGCCGGTTGGCGAAGTCGGCGAGATATGTTTTCGGGGCTATCATGTCATGCAGGGATATTATGGTGATCCAGAGGCTTCACACAAGGCCATCGATGAGCATGGATGGCTTCATTCCGGGGACCTCGGGTCGATGGATAAGCATGGTTACGTACGAATAACGGGACGGCTGAAGGAGATGATTATTCGCGGCGGGGAAAATATCTATCCGAAGGAGATCGAGGAGTTTCTCTTTTCCCATCCAAAGGTGGCTCAGGTTGCCGTTTTCGGTATCCCTGACGAATTCTATGGTGAAGAGGTGGTGGCATGGATCCAGCTCCATGCAGGAGAGAGAGCAAAGGAGGAAGAGCTCAAGGCCTTCTGCAGGGAGGAGATCGCACACTTCAAGGTCCCGAAACAGATCTGGTTTGTCGATGAGTTTCCCATGACGGTGACAGGGAAGCTACAAAAGTTTAGAATGCGGGAAATTACAATTAAAAAGATGAGGGGCAAACAGCAGTTATAAAAGCTCTCAATCTATCTCAAAATCTGCCATATATCACCGTACCACATTCGGGACATTTAGTGTCACTGATTCTATATAAAGTCACATCCAATCCCTCTCTCTGAATTAACATTTCCCCGCAATTATAACAGTAGGTATTATTTCCTGGATGACCCGGTACATTACCGAGATAAACGTAACGGAGTCCAGCATCAAATCCAATTTGGCGAATGCGCTCCAGTTTCAATATCGGTGTCGGCGGGAGATGGGAGAGATCGAGATAGGGGTAAAATCTCGTGACGTGCCAAGGTGTGTCGGGACCGAGTTCATCTCTTATCCATTCGGCCAGTCTTTTAAGTTCGTCCTCATCGTCATTAATGTCAGGCGTGACGTTTGTCACACATTCGATATGCATATGATATTTATTTTTTGCCAGCCTTGCAGAATCGAGGACACCTGAAAGGGCCCTGACGGAGCTTATCTTCCTGTAGGTCTCTTCGCTGAAACCCTTTATGTCGACCCTGAAGGCGTCCAGATAGGGGCTGATCTGATCGAGTCCTTCCGGAGTGATGAATCCGTTGGTAACATATACGGTGTAAAGTCCCCTTTTTTTGGCCAGTTTTGCTCCTTCAAGGGTATATTCGAGCCAGATGGCCGGTTCGTTAAAGGTCCAGGAAATCCCCTGACAGTTGCAACGAAGGGCCAGTCTGATCGACTCTTCGGGTGTCATCTCCTTAGTTCCCCGGCCCGTTTCCATGATTTCGGCATGTGATATCTCCCAGTTCTGGCATCCGGGACAGCGGAAATTGCAGCCCAGCGATCCGACCGATAAGTAAAAGGTACCGGGATAAAAGTGGAAGAGCGGCTTCTTCTCAATGGGGTTGTTGCTCATCGATGAGACCCTGTTGTAGATCAGTGTATACAGCGTCCCGTTACGGTTGAGCCTTGTCCTACAGTAGCCCCGTTTTCCCGGAATAATTGTGCACCTATGCCTGCAGACGTTGCACCTGACTTTTTTCTTTTCGAGTCTGTCATAGAGAATGGCTTCTTTCAATCTGTCACCCTCCTAATTATTTTCTACCACGGAATATCAAGGAAAACAACGAGAGTTTATTTGACATTTTACTGTTTTGACAGGATGAACAGGACAATCAGGATTACTTTTAAGAATATTAATCAAAAACCAGATTTTTATTTTGACGTTTATGAAAGTGAAAAAAAAACAGTAAAGGGTTAAAATATCTCGTATATCATGTAAATCCTGTCAAAAGAACCATAACTTTCTCATGAATTTTGTTTACATCTGCATTCCATCTTCAGGGGGCAGATGTTGCACTTCGATTTCTTGCAGTAATCCTTGCCCAGCCTGAGTAGTGCCGCCTCGAAGTCGCAAAAATCCCTTCCCGGCACCTTCCCTGCGTCCCATGCCTCTTCTAAGGCCTTTAGAGCATTCTTGCGTGGCCGCAAGAGTCCCAGATGTTTGGCGGCAAGCTTTACCAGTCCTGAAGGCTGAGGATTTGCCTTTTCCCAGATATTGCGAAGTTCCCTGAGGAATATGTTTACCGTGACATCACCTATACCTTTTCCCAGACCTTTAAGGCGATTTTCCAACTCTTCTTCATCTATGGATTCATCGTGCAGCCTGTTCAGGTCCCCACCATAATTTTTCTCCAGGTCATTCATTATCTCCAACAGCTTTGTTGCCGTAGAGAAGTCATATCTTGCATAGCCCCCCTTGTCCAGGATATCGACAAGTCCATCCCAGCCGGTCTTTAGTATCATATCCGGTGTGGTTGTGCTGCTTGCCTCAAATTCCCTGTAAGTCTTCATGGCGATATCAGAGGATATTCTGGCACCGAAGAGTTTTGAGGCCAGGAACCACTTGAATATCGGGCCTGAGTCAGCGCTTGAGAGATCTATTCCGAGCTCGGTTGAAAATTTGCCGCCTAGATCGTCTATCAGTTTCTCTATGGAGATACTCTCCTTCATCCTTGCCCCCTCTTAACCCGGATAAACCGGACTATTTTCAGTACCCCCCTTAAGGGGTGTAAGTGCCTTCACGAAATAATAATCTGCTGATGCGACTCCTGTGTATTTCAGACTAACCGGGGGGATCAACCCACATATAAAGAAACTTTACCAACTAACTGTACCATGAGAGAGCAGCACCGGCTTAAATGCGTGCCGGTAGTTCCCGCATGGTCACCAGATCGACCCCACTTCCCAGCGTTGGCATCAACACGCGTGCCCCAGTGATATCCCGTAGATGATTAGCAAGGTGATCCATCGATTCAGGCTCCCCATGTACCAGCGCCACCGGTGGACGGGCTTCAAAACAGCGATACCAACTCACCAGTCCTTCACCATCAGCATGCGCCGAGAGACCACCGATGGTATGGACCTGCGCCGCCACTTTAACCGGCTCACCCCACAGCCGAATCTCTTTAGCGCCGTCCACCAGGGCACGTCCCAGGGTGCCGCGGGCCTGGAAGCCGGTGATCAAAAGCTTGCAATCCCGACGCCAGATGTTGTGCTTGAAGTGATGTTTGATACGCCCCCCATCGCACATGCCGCTGCCGGCGATAATGATGGCCCCATCGCTGATTCGATTGATGGCCATTGACTGGTTGGCGGTGTGACTGAGATTAAGGTTCGGCAGCAAGAAAGGATTACCTATCTCCTGTTGCACAGCCGAGGCCTCTTCATCGTATAGCGGTGTATGGCGTGCGTACACCCGGGTAGCCTCTATTGCCATCGGGCTGTCGAGAAATATTTGCCAGCGATCAATCCCCCAGGCATCGTAATTCCACCCCAGAGTGTAGAGTAGTTCCTGGGTACGTCCAACGGCAAAGGCCGGTATCATGATATTTCCACGGCTCACTCTGCGCTCGGTGAAGATATCCGCCATCTCGGCCCAGGTGTCTTCCCAGCTGCGGTGACAACGATCTCCGTAGGTACTCTCCATGATAACCAGATCAGCCTCGCGCACCACCTCAGGGTCGCGCAGGATTGGTGCACCGACGTGGCCAAGGTCGCCGCTGAAGACCACCTTTCTCTCTACGCCCTGCTCCTCCAGCCATAGCTCCACAATAGACGAACCGAGGATGTGGCCGGCATCTCGTAAACATAGACGTACTCCCGGCATGATCTTGTATTCCTGATCATAATCAAGAGCTCGGAATCGGCGTAGGGCAACAATTGCCTCCTGCATTGAGTAAATAGGCTCCACCAAGGGCTGGTGCTTGCGCTGACGCTTGCGGTTTTCCCATTCGGCCTCCTTCTCGTTTAGATAGGCGGCATCCTTGAGCATGATGCGACACAGATCACGGCTGGCAGAGTGGGTAAAGATACGCCCCTTGAACCCTTCCTTAACCAGCATCGGCAAGCGACCGGAATGATCAAGATGGGCGTGGGTCAGTATCACCGCATCAATGGCACCGGGTTCGAAGGGAAAGGGCTCACGGTTATGCTCTTCATCCTCCGGTGAACCCTGGATAAGACCGCAGTCAACCAGGATGTGATATCGGCCGGAACGAATTAAATAGCATGAACCGGTAACCTCTCTCGCGGCACCCAAAAAT
>JADFVM010000117.1 GCA_015222555.1 Pseudomonadota bacterium | reverse complement strand
TCTGTAAAATGAGGACTGGCTGTCTATTGATATCTCAACAGGCCCGAAATCAACTTCTTCACCCAGAAAATATCTTTCCAACATTCGGGATACAACTCTTATATTCTCGTCCATCTGCTGGTTATCCTCCATCTCTGCCCCCGACACTCTGCTAACGACAGTGGATGCCGGCAAGGTGAGTTTACTGACCCCCTCTCGGTCAAATTCAATCAGGACTGTTCCCATGGCTGTATTAATGTCGCGCTTTCCCATCAGCGTGTTTTTCTCTTCTCTTTTAACACTTTCCTTATATATCCAATCTCTTCACTTCTCAGTAAAAAAGAAGATACCAGGTATGCAAGGACGCCGGACGCCATGGATCCTGTTAAGATAATGACCTTTTCACTGTTAATACCGTTGACTTTCCAATCTGCAAGGGTTGAGAAATAATAGGCAACAACACCTGTTGCAATAGCTGCGAGAAAAGATTTAACAAAGGAGATGATCACCGATTTATCAATTACCTTGCCGACCTTTGAAGCAATAATGGATAGAAGTATTGCGAGGTTAAGTAGTGCAGAAAGCGTTGTCGCCAAGGCCAGGCCACCATGCTGGAGGGGGCCCATAAGGACAACAGAGAGAACTATATTCGCACCGAATGCCATGAAAGCGGCCCGTACAGGTGTTTTCATATCCTGCATTGCATAAAAGGCGGGTACGATGATCTTGATCCCTCCAATGGCCCACAGGCCAAGGGCATAATATTTGAGTGCAGAAGCAGTTTTGAGTGTCGTCTCATAATCAAATTCACCTCTTTGGAAAAAAAGGCTGAAGACAGGGACACTGATGGCAATAAGGCCTGCCGCGGCAGGGAGAGTGATGAAAAAGATTATTTTAAGTGAAAAAGAAAGGGATTCTCTCATATTATCTATTCTGCCGCTGGAAACCTGTTCCGACATGGTGGGAAGCACTGCGGTGGCAAGTGATATTACAAAAATACCAAGAGGAAGCTGAAAAAATCTGTCTGCATAATAGAGATAAGAAACAGACCCTTCCGGCAGAAGCGTTGCCAGTATGGTTGTGATAAAGATGTTTAACTGATAAACAGCGATGCCAAATACGGCCGGCCCCATTAAAATTAATAGTTTCCTCAAAGCAGGATGTGAAAAATTAAGGTTGATTCTGGGGAAGTAACCCGCTCTTTTTACAAAGGGAATCTGCAAAAGTACCTGCAACACGCCACCCAGCAGTACACCTATTGCCAAAGATACAACAGGTTCATCTAATAAGGGGCTTAAAAAAAAGGCGGCTATTATTATGGAAATATTCAAAAGGATAGGAGCCATGGCGGGTGCTGCGAAATGGCCTTCAGAATTAAGAATCCCCATAGACAAGGCGACAAGACAGATCAGGAAAAGGTAGGGGAAGGTAATTCTTGTCAGATAGACCGTTAGCTCATATTTTTCAGGGCTTTCAAACCCAAAGGCGATCACCTTGACTATCTCCGGGGCAAAGATGATGGCGAAGATGACAATTATTGCCAGAATCAGACTTAGAAATGTGAATACGACATCACTTATTTCCCTTGCCTTTTCCCTGCCCTCCTTTATCTGGGCTTCCTTAAAAAGAGGGATAAAAGAAACCGTCAACGCCCCTTCGGCAAAGAGCCTCCGCAAAACGTTGGGTATTCTCAAGGCAATGAAAAAGGCGTCTGCGGCCATGGTGGCGCCGAAAAATCGGGCTATAACCATATCCCTTACAAGGCCGAAGATCCTGCTGATTAATGTGAGGCCGCCTACCAGACCTGCACCTTTAACTATTTTCCTGTTTTCAGACATAAAAATGGAGAGAATTAATTGTCAACAACAATTACTTTTCAAATTTCTTGAAAAAAGCGGTTTTTTGTGTTACAAAACAGCTAGTGTCGTGTCAACCGTAAATTGGCGGTCTCAGAGTCATTCATACAGTTCAAGGCAAGGCGCAGTCACACAGAAATAGTTATTCATATTTCAAGTGTCTGCAACACCGCATTGAGCTGTATGAATGGCTCCCTTTGGGCGAGATGATAAACGGCCATCTGCTGTGTTGCGCTCGCTTGAATTATCCACGGCTAGTCCTGCACTCGCGCGCCTTGCATATGACCGATTCTCATCTCGCTGAGTCCGTCAATTTACGGTTGACACGACACCCGATTAAAGGAGATTGCGTGAAATGATAGAGCCATCACAAAAATTAGTCAAGGATTTCGGCAGACAATACAAGCAAGGCACAGTGCTCTTTCATGAGGGTGATAGGGGGAAAGAATGGTATATTATAGAAAGGGGTGCCGTTCAAATTAGCAAGGAGATCCATGCCGGAAAGAAGGTTATAACAACACTTGACGACGGAGACTTTTTCGGTGAAATGGTTCTTTTCACAGACACGGCAAGAACGGCAACGGCAACGGTCATAGAAGATTCAACCATTGTTGTTATCAGTGAAGAGACATTCAACAATTATGTACTGCATGATGCATCTATTCTTTATTTACTGCTGAATAAAGTCTGTCAACGATTAAAAGACACAACTGACGAGCTTGTAAAACAAATGAAGTAATACATGATATTTCAGGTTTTATTCAGCTTTAAAACCTGATTTGGGAGGACAAATGGCAATTAAACTTGGGGAAATGCTTGTTAAGGGAGGCGCTATTACTCTGGACCAATTGGAGGAAGCGCTTAAATATCAAGTCATTTTCGGAGGTAAACTGGGCACAAATCTGATAGAGCTTGGCTATCTCGGTGAAGAGGGAATCGCCTGGTTTCTCAGTGAAAAGCTGGGACTTCCATATGTCCACCCTGACAAGCTGATGAACATCTTGCCTGACGTGATCAAGATCATACCTCAACATTTAGCATCAAAATACAAGGTAATTCCCATTAACCTGGAGAAAAAAAGGCTTACGCTGGCAATGGCCGACCCTTCCGATCTTGCCGCCATCGATGAAATAGCCTTTATTACAGGCTTGACGATCAAACCGGTCGTTGCCCCTGAAGTGAGAGTCATGTTAGCCCTGGAAAAATATTATGACATTGACAGGGACGTTAGATATATTCCCATCATGGAAAAACAGGAAAAGGATGAGGAAAAAGAGGCTGGAAGTCAAAAAGCTATAGAGGCAATTGATATTGATGTGCCCCCTCCTCCTACCGAGATAGTGGATCTGGAGCCACCGGCGCCACAGGAAAAGCCGCCAGAACCAGAGTTGATATTAGAAGAAGAAGTTGATAATGCCGTCGATGAGATTCAAAGAGGGGAAGAAACTGTCGATAAAAAGACAGTCGAAGATATTGTCGAAATCGAGGAAGAAGTTGTAGCAGACATTCTTGATCTTGAAGAGGGATCCGAAGAAATAGTCAAAGAGGTAGTCGAAAAAGAACTGGAAGAGCTGGAAGAGGCGGATATTATCGAGGAAGAAATAAGAAGAGAGCTCATTGAAGCCTATTCCATAGATGAAGTTTCGAAAAGCCTTGCAAAGGCTAAGGACAGAGAAGAAATCGCCGACATACTCATTAATTACGCAGCTTCAGACTTTAAAAATGTTGCTTTATTTTTGATTAGGAGTGATTCAGCCATAGCATGGCGAGCCATGAGCGACAATAATGTCGTTGATGATATTTCCAGCTATCAAATTCCCCTTAACGAGCCATCGGCGCTGAAAATCGTTGCAGAAGGAAAGAGTTATTACCTTGGTCCACTTGCCGAAACTGAAAACAACAAACTGTTAAGTAATATGTTCGGCAAAGACAATCCCCCAGCGGTGCTTCTTATTCCGATAATTATTATGGGAAAGATAGTAAATATTCTTTATGTTGAGGACAGCGAAGTTAATCTTGGCGAGAAGGTAGTAGATCTGCGTAGATTAGCCAACAAAGCTTCGATGGCTTTTGAAGTTCTTGTCATCAAAAATAAAATCATAATGACATAGGCTCTTTTTTTATTTTATTTCATGATTTTCACTTCTAAACATTAAGGTATAGTTTAATCTTATCTAATCGTTTTTTGCCAATCCCTCTTACCTTTAGCAGATCATTAAGAGACTTAAATTTTCCTTCTTTTTCCCTTCTGTCTATTATTGATTTTGCCGTTTTATAACCTACACCGGGAATGGCCACAAGGTCGTAAATTCCTGCCCTGTTAAGATCAATAGCCAAGCCAAAAAGGATTAACTTGTCACCTGTCATTGGGCCCTTTAACAGGCTCCCATCATCGAGAAATTCCAGTCTTTCCCCATTTCCAACTGTGACAGGTGATAAAATGATGGGATAAACCCTTCCCTTCCCTTTTTGAACAATCTCTACATACTGTCTCTTATGAGAGAACTCCTCTTTTAAAGGAAAGCCCCTATTATCATATGTCAGCTCAATGGCAACCAGGGACAGGACAAGTATGATGACAATGAATTCTTTTTTCATAGGCCCCTAGGCATTTTCACGACCTTCCTTATCCTTTAGCAGTTTATAATTTATACTATCGACAAGGGCCTGCCACGAAGCTTCTACAACATTTTGAGAGACGCCCACAGTACCCCACTTATCTCTGCCATCACCCGATTCGATGAGCACTCTCACTGATGCAGCCGTCCCCTCTCCTGCAGAGATCACTCGCACTTTGAAATCAATGAGGCTCACCTTTTTAAGCTCGGGGAAAAACTTCTCCAAGGCTTTTCTAAGTGCGTTATCAAGAGCATTGATGGGGCCATTCCCAACAGATGCCGTATGCTCAACATGGCCGCCTACTTTAATCATAATCGTTGCTTCTGACAAGGGGGGTTCATTCTCCTTTCTCTTCTCATCAATAACACGGAAGCCGATTAAATCAAAAAACTTCGGCTCATTGCCCTTGGCCTTTCGCATCAACAGTTCAAAGGAGGCCTCGGCTCCTTCAAATTGAAAACCCTGATTTTCCAGAACTTTCAACTCACCAAGTATTTCCTGAAGAGCCTTGTCTTTACTGTCCACATCGATACCGAAGGCCTTCGCCTTATAAAGAATATTTGAACGGCCTGAAAGATCGGACACAAGTACGCGCTGATGATTGCCAACCAGTTCAGGCTTTATATGTTCATAGGTTTCCGGCTTTTTAAGAACAGCGCTCACGTGTATTCCCCCCTTATGGGCAAAGGCGGAATTGCCCACATAGGGCTGATGTTTGTTATGGGACAGGTTTGCCAATTCAACAATAAACCTCGATGTTTCTCTTAGACTCTTAAGCTGATCATCGCTTACGCAATTCAGGTCCATTTTAAGCTTTAAATTGGGAATGATGGAACTCAAGTTGGCGTTTCCGCATCTTTCCCCCAGGCCGTTAATTGTTCCTTGAACATGATTAACGCCCAGATTTACAGCCACCAGAGTATTTGCAACAGCAACATCGGAATCGTTATGGGTATGAATGCCTAAAGGAGACTCCAGTGAGGCCTGAACATTCCTTAATATCTCCTCCAGCTCCAGGGGGAGAGTTCCTCCATTGGTATCACAAAGAATGATGCAATCCGCCCCACCCTCCATTGCGGCGCGAAGGCTACTCATCGCATAGTCAGGATTGGCCTTATAGCCATCGAAAAAATGCTCGGCATCATAAAACACCTCGCCCAGCCTCTTCTTAAGGTAGGCAAGAGAGGAACTGATGAGTTCCAGGTTTTCATCCAGACTGATCTTCAATGCGTCCTTTACGTGCATATCCCAACTTTTCCCAAAGATTGTCGCCACCTCCACACCGGAATCGAGCAATGCCTTCAGGTTAGCATCATCTTCCGGTTTATTGCCGACCCTTCTTGTACTGCCAAAAGCCACAATCTTTGCATCTTTGAGCTGTAAAGACTTAACTTTTTCAAAAAAATGCATATCCTTGGGATTAGATCCCGGCCATCCCCCTTCAATATAATGAATTCCAAGATCATCCAGTTTTTCAGCAATCCTTATTTTATCTTCCGAAGAGAAGGAGATATCTTCAGCCTGTGTGCCATCCCTTAATGTAGTATCGTAAAGTGTGATTTTTCTCATAAAACCTCTATTGACCTTTGATTTATTGAATATTATCGTATCATACTCCTATTTACAAGGGAAAGCATTGAACGCTTCAAACCCTCTTTTTAGCCGTAAAAAAACCGGCATTAATTTTACAAGATTTATTTGCCATATTATAATTTAAGTGATAGATTTTAACATCATAACCCAGATGAACTGGATAAGTATCTTTACAAAATAATTTTCTGCCGGAAAATAGCAGATAATTATTTCTAAAATACTAATATTTATAAGGAGAACTCATGACGCGATTATTCATACTTATTTATTCAATGTTCTTGATATTAACTGTTTCAACATCGGCATCTGCCGTCACTGTGGACTGGGAGATTAAAAAAACACTCAATATCGGTAGCCCCCCCATCGATATTGCATCCTCTGCCGATGGCAAGCTAACCTTTATCCTTGCAAGCGATGGGACCGTTTTAATCTATTCCTCTGCCGGCCAGCTTCAAGACAAAATATCTGTAGGCAAATCCGTAGATTCTATAGAGGTATCACCCGGTGGCGACCAGTTATTCTTAAGCAGTAAAAAAAACAAAACCGTTCAGATCGTAGGTCTGGATTTTATAAATCAAGTTAATATAGCCGGCTCTCCCTATAAAGGATCTGCCGATGCATCTATCGTCATCGCTGTTTTCAGCGACTTTCAATGACCGTACTGTGCGAGGCTTTTGCCTCTACTCGAGCAGGTGCTCGAGAAGTATCCAAATAAAGTCAAAATAGTACACAAAAATTTCCCTCTCAGCATGCACAAATTCGCCGGCCTTGCCGCCACGGCATCAATGGCGGCGAACGAACAGGGCAAGTTCTGGCCCTATCACGACATGTTGTTTGAGAATTACAATCGCCTTAATGAAACTGTGGTCAGAGAGATTGCAGAAAAAGTTGGCCTTAACATAAAACGCTTTGATGAAAGCTTGAAAGATCCGCAAATTAGAGG
>JADFVM010000012.1 GCA_015222555.1 Pseudomonadota bacterium | reverse complement strand
CAACATTCATGCCTGCCAGCTTGCTGGCTTCATCCAGATTAGGTGTAATGATTTCCACAAGGGGCAGAAGGAGTTCTACCATTGTCTTAATGGCATCCGCATCGAGAAGCGGCGTACCGTCGCTGGAGAGAAAGACAGGATCAAGAACGATGTTTTTCAGATTAAGCTCACCCAGGATCTGACTCACCATCGTCAGATTGTCAGAGGATGAAAGCATGCCTATTTTAAGGCTGTCAATCTTAATGTCATCATAAACGGATTGGAACTGCTCTGCGACTAATGAAGCTGGCGCTTCGGCGATGCCACTCACACCGCTACTGTTTTGACTTGTTACTGCAGTAATTACCGACATCCCGTAAACACCGTAGGATGAAAAAACCTTTATATCTCCCTGAATCCCCCCGCAACCGCTTGGATCCGACCCTCCGATTGTGAGGGCCGTTTTAATCTCTGTCATGGCTCACCCCTTTTATATTCATTAACTCTTTTGTCCTTTCACAGACATTTTTGGCCTTTGCCAGATAGGAAATTATTGCCACAGCATCTGCACCGGCCAAATAGGCTGACTGCATGTTTTCACCGGTAATGCCGCCAATGGCGACGATGGGAATAGAAACTTTTTGCCTGATTTTAGAAAGCTTATCAAGCCCCTGAACGGCATGGGCGTCTGCTTTTGTATTTGTCCTGAAAATAGGGCCGAAGCCGATATAGTGGGCGCCCCTTTTTTCAGCCTCCTCTGCCTCACTCAGGTTGTGAGTGGAGATGCCGATAATCTTATTGCCCATTATTTTTTTTGCCTCATTTAAAGAGAGGTCATCCTGCCCCAGATGTACACCGTCCGCACCGGCAGCCAGGGCAATATCGATCCTGTCATTAATGATGAAGGTGGCGCCTCTCTTCCGGCAGATCGTTTTTATCTTTCTGGCTGCATCTAGAAAGCGAGCGGTTGACATCTGTTTTGACCTTAGCTGCAATAGCCGGCAGCCTCCGGCAAGAATGTTTTCAGCTAATCCCACTGAATCGCCGAAAGAATCATCAACGATGGCATACAGTCCCTTAATAATCGCCGGAGATGACATATTTATTTCTTTTCCTTTGTAATCTCCAGGATCGTCATTTTCTTTTTCAGCGTATTTCTGTTAATGCCCAGGACTTTGGACGCTTTAATCTGGTTCCACCGGCAACGGTCAAGGACCAGCTTGATTAGCGGTCTTTCCATCTGAGTAAGCACGATAGAATAAAGGCCCTCTGTATTTTCAAGATCAACGGACGAGATGAGAGGCGCAAGTTTGATCTTCATGATCTCTTCCAGTGACATGTCATCAAACTTTTCACCCCTTTTTGATGAGGCCTCCCGGATTTTAGAAGGAAAATCTTCCGGCAATATGGTTGCCGAGGTGGAAAGAACAACCATCCTCCGAATCGTGTTTTCAAGCTCCCGCACATTTCCCGGCCATGAATGATCCGTTAAGAGTTTCATCCCGTCGTCTGTAATGTATTTGCGGCCAGTGACGGACTCATCGGAAAAGCGATGAAGAAAGCAGTCCACCAGGATAGGGATGTCTTCCTTTCTATGGCGAAGGGGGGGGAGTTTTATGTTAACAACGTTTAACCTGTAATAGAGATCTTCTCTAAAAGTCCCTTCGCTTACCGACTTTGACAGGTCCTTGTTCGTTGCGGCAATGACACGTACATTGATGTCAATGGGTGCTTTGCCGCCAACACGATCAATCTCTCTTTCCTGAAGTGCCCTTAACAGCTTCATCTGCAGGTCCTGACCCATATCACCGATTTCATCGAGAAAAAGCGTGCCGCCCTGGGCAAGTTCAAACTTCCCCGGCTTTCTCTCTGTAGCGCCAGTGAAAGAGCCCTTTTCATGACCGAAGAGTTCGCTTTCCAGGAGATCTTTCGGGATGGCGGCGGAGTTAACGGCGACAAAAGGCATCTGGGCTCTGTTGCTGTTATAATGGATCGCCTTTGCAATCAGTTCCTTACCCGTCCCGCTTTCACCCTGGATAAGCACGGTGACAGCACTTCTTGATACCTTCCCTATTGTTTTGTAGACTTTCTGCATGGGCGGACTTTTCCCGAGGAGCTCTCTTCCCACTTCATACTTTTTATGTGGCTCTTCAGCCTGCTGAGACACCTTGCTTGTTATATCCCGCGACTCCAGCGCTTTTCTTGCGATGACTTCCACTTCTTCAATATCAAAAGGTTTGGTGATATAGTCGTATGCACCGGCCTTCATCGCTTCAACGGCGTTTTTCATTGTATTTTGTGCTGTCATGATAACAAATGACGTATCGAACCGTTTTTCCTTGGCCGTCTGGAGCAGTTCCAGTCCGCTGATATCAGGCATCATTATGTCTACAAAGGCGAGGCCAAATTGCCCTCTGCTGAGATAGGACAATCCTTCCTTGCCGTTTGAGGCGGTAGTTACTTTGTGGCCTGTTTTTTCCAGGGCCTTTTTGAGAACCCACCTCAAGCTTTCGTCATCATCAACAACTAATATCTTTTCACTCATCATCCTTCCTTCAGAGGGAGAGGGAGAAGAAGAGAAAAGGTCGTGCCCTCTCCCTCTTTGCTTTTAACCTTAATGCTTCCTCCATGTTCTCTTATTATTCTATGGGATACCGCGAGCCCAAGGCCCGTTCCACCCCTTTTTTTTGTAAAGAAGGGGGTAAAAAGCATCTTCATATCTTCTTCGGAAATACCGTCCCCTTCATCGATTATATCAAGTGCCATCATCTTGGAACGTGTTCCCTTGCTTTCATGGAGATGATAATCACTTGCAATTCTGGTAACCATGGTCAGCGTCCCGTGGTCATTCATGGCCTCACAACCGTTTTTCACAATATTAAGAATGACCTGTCCCAGTTTTTTACTGTCTCCAATAAGTGTGGGAATACTTGGGTCATATTCTGTTGCATAGCCAATATTTTTTCCCTCATCGCTTCTCGAAAAAAGGGCGACGACGGCGTCAAGGATCTTATGAATGTTTACTTCGCCCAGGTCAAGGCTTTTCGGATTGGCAAAGTCGAGCAACTCCTCGATGAGTCCGCTTACCCGGTCTGTTTCCCTCACAATGAGAGAGGTATATTCTGTCAGCTCCTGATTTTTCCCCAGTTCCATCTGCAGAAGTTGAGCAGCGCCTCTGATCCCCCCCAGTGGATTTTTAATCTCATGTGCAAGGCCTGCCGCCAGAATCCCTAATGAGGCCAGGCTGTCGGCCCTTAGGATGTCTTCTTCTAACACCTTTACGCGGCTTATATCCCTGATGAGCAGGGTCGTTCCTTCCGAGTGACCATCGCTACCTATGACGGGTGATGTAATCAAGGAAACCTGCATGATTTCCCCCGTTTTTTTAATTACATAGGTGTCATGGTCTGCAAAGACCTGGCCCGTTGACGAGGTCTTTCTTAGCTGCTCCAGGATATGACCATTTTTACCGAGAACTTCCTCTCCACCGGCCTGAATGGCCTTGCTTTTGGAAAGGCCGATAATCCGTTCAGCCATCTGGTTGAAAACAATAATATTCCCGCTAGGATCAAAAACGACGATACCATCTTCAATGCTGTCAACAAGGTCTTCATAAATGCGTTCCATCAGACCATACCGGCGGGAAAGGTCGCGCCTTCGTCAACTAAGGGATAATCTCTTCTCATCATTTCTTGATGAGGTGATGATGAAAAAAAGAAGCCACTAATCAATTTTTCTACTTCACTCAAGGTCTGGGCACTGTTGATGCCGGACCGGAAGCGGGAAGAGCCGATCATCCCTTTGGCATACCAGGAGAGATGTTTTCTAAAGAGCTTTACGCCCTTATTTTCTCCATACATTTCCACAACATCATGAAGATGACTTAAAATAAGGCCCCCCTTTTCTTCGACCGAGGGGGAGGAATAATTCCCGTCCTTTATATAATCAAGGGCCTGGCTGAATATCCAGGGATTTCCCAGGGCGCCTCGCCCGATCATCACACCATCACAGCCTGTTGCCGCTATCATCTTTGTCACATCTTGGGGAGATTCAATATCGCCGTTTCCTATGATGGGTATGCAGGCCTTTTCTTTCACCTGGCCAATAAGCGCCCAGTCTGCCTTGCCGCCATAACCCTGACTTCTTGTCCGCCCGTGGACAGCCAGGGCATCAACACCGCTTGCTTCTGCTACTTTCAGCATTTCCAGCGCAACAATGGAGTTATGATCCCAGCCAGTCCTTATTTTTATGGTAAGGGGAATGTTAATCCTCTTCCTAATAGAAGAGAGAATTTCACCGGCCCTATTAAGATCCTTGAGAAGGGCCGAGCCGGCGCCGGTGCTCACAACTTTTTTGACGGGGCACCCCATATTGACATCGACAATCTGAGCGCCCTTTCCTTCCAGGATGACAGCGGCTTCAGCCATACTCGCCGCTTCAGCGCCGAAAAGCTGTATGGCCACCGGTTTTTCTTCCGCCGTTGTCGTCAGCAGGTTGTGCGTTTTGTCGCCCCCCACGACAAGCCCCTTGGCGCTGATCATTTCACTGACCACAAGACCGCTGCCCTGCTCTTTAGCCAATCGCCGGAAGGGAAGATCAGTAATCCCGGCCATGGGAGCCAGGATCAATTTATTTTTTAATGTGAGGTTTCCTATTTGCATAACATTGCCTAAAAATTAAGCATTTTACCATTTTGAGTAGTTTTTGCAAGAATTATTATGAATATGGGTAACAATTAAAGGAGAGGCACTTCCATGGAATTCCGGTTGAAGTTTTTTTTAATCGCTTTGTAAATTGATGACAGGGGTAGGCTGGGTGAAACAAGGTGTAACCCATCATTTTCGTTAGAAAACTATATTACCGATTGGTGTCATGACTATATGATGTGCAAGTTATGCGATCTTTTTTTGCGTATATATGGGCAGAGGTCATCTTAAGAGGTTCAGTTCCGAATCCTGTTCAGAAATAATAAAATCAGCAGAATTTAAAAAAAGCTAAGTCAATAAATATAAGATAAACTCGATTTGGGGTATGATGACGGCTACAGGTGTGAAAGCTTGAATTCTCAGCCGCCTCAGTTGTTCCATCGACTTCTCGATCAAGATGTCTAAAACGAGTGGACAGGAATTTAAAAATCGTACAAATTTCCAATTGAAATTTTTGTGTTATCTGTTACAATTTGTCAAACTATTAATGAAAAGAGCGGCAGGGAACTTTACATGCACAATTGACATCTGAAAAGGTGTGAACAGGGTAACATAGGCGACTTATAATATATAAAACAAGGTGGGTGTATGAGTAAAAACCTGGAAAAAGAGATTGAAGCGCTCAAGAAGGAAAACAGGCTTCTTGACTCTAAAATCATCGAGCTTTACACGCTTTACAACATGAGCAAAAAGCTCAGTCTGGCGATGAAGCTTGAGGAGATTTTCAGTGGCACCATGGAAGTTATAAGCGGTTCCCTTGATATAGACGATTTCTGCATCATGCTGCTTGATAAAAAGACACAAAGTCTCCATATCAGCGCCTGTTACGGGGACATAGATTTAAGTGGAACCTCTTTCAGCGTTGGTGAAGGGGTGACGGGCATGGTTGTTAAAACTGGAGAAAGAAGACTAATTTCCGATGTGAGTCAATGTGAAGATTTTCTTTTCTATAAGGGGAAGAAAAAAAATATCGGTTCTTTTTTGTGCGTTCCTTTAAAGGGTAGGGATGGCGAGGTATTAGGTGCCTTTAACGTACATAAGCACGAGGCCCATTCTTTTACCGGTGTGGATGTCGATTTTTTCGCTGAAGTGGCAGATCATATTGCCGCCGCAGTATACAAGGCTTTATCCCTTAGAAGGATGGAAGAGCTTTCCAACAGGGACCCTTTGACAGGTCTTTTTAACAGGCGATATTTCTTTGACCATTTTGAAAAAGAGGTTGAAAGACTGAAAAGATACAACCATCATTCTTCGCTCATCCTTTTAGATGTTGATTATTTTAAGAACTTTAATGATGTCAACGGACACCTTTTGGGAGATGAAGCCTTGAAAGCTGTGGCAAAAGTTCTCATTAACAATACAAGGGACGCCGACGTTATCGCCAGGTTTGGCGGCGAAGAGTTTATTGTTATCCTTCCTGAAACGGAGAAAGAAAAAGCTATGGCGGCAGCCGAAAAGATCAGGCAGGCCATAGAGGATGAAAAGGTTGCCGGTGAGGAAAACCAGCCTGGCGGAAAATTAACGGCCACAATAGGCGTTTCTTCCATGCCCGATGACGCTATTTTTGCCTCTGAAATTGTTGACTGTGCCGATAAGGCGCTCTACCTTGGCAAGACTAAGGGAAGAAACATCGTTGTTGCCTATACGGAAAAGTAGACCTCCTTGTTAATCCCTGCCTAATAACCTAACCGTCAGCTTGCTGCGGAGTTGGTTATTCTATCCCTTGGGCTGCAATTTCCAGGGCCCTGATCATACCCTTTGCCTTATTGACCGTTTCAATATATTCACTTTCAGCATCAGAGTAGGCCACAATACCCGCGCCTGCCTGAACATAGGCTTTATTTCCCTTAAGCAAAATGGTACGGATAGTGATACAGATATCCATGTTGCCCGTAAATGAAAAGTAGCCCACGGCCCCGGCATAGGGGCCCCGCTTTGTCGGTTCCAACTCCTCTATAATTTCCATGGCCCTTACCTTTGGGGCACCGGAGACGGTTCCTGCAGGGAAGCAGGCGCTTAATACATCGTAGGCGTCAAGCCCCTCTTTTAATTGTCCCTTTACATTGGAGACGATATGCATGACATGGGAATAGCGCTCGACAATCATTAACTCATCAACATGAACGGAGCCGATTTCTGAAACACGGCCGACATCGTTTCTGCCCAGATCGACGAGCATAATATGCTCTGCCCGTTCTTTCGGGTCCGCAAGAAGCTCTTTTTCAAGGGCCATATCTTCCGCCTCGGTCTCTCCTCTTTTTCTGGTGCCGGCGATGGGTCTTAGCGTAATTTCATCTTCCTCCACCCGGACCAGTACTTCGGGAGAGGAGCCGACCATGCTGATTTCCCCCATATTCAACAGAAACATATAGGGTGAGGGATTGAGCGCCCTGATTGCCCGGTATATCTCGAAGGGATCTTCTTTATTTTCAACCTCAAAGCGTTGAGACAAGACGACCTGGAATATATCGCCTTCCCTGATATAATGTTTTGCCTTTTCAACAATCTCCTTAAAGGCCTCTTTTTCAAAGTTTGATTTGACTTCTTTAGAGACCGTGCCTTTATTTTTCTGCTCATTCATGGAAAGCGGCTTTTTAAGGCGGGTAATGATCTCGTCGATCCTTTGAACGGCGCTGTTGTAGGCCTCCTCTGCATCAATCCCTTCTGTATAGGCGTTCGATACCACCTTAATTTTCTGGTTCACGTTATCAAAAATGATAATAGTATCGGTGATAATAAAATAGGCATCGGGCAGGTTGAGGTCGTCAGTGGTATTCTGGGGGAGCTTTTCAAAATGTTTTACCATGTCATAGCCTAGGTAGCCCACGGCGCCACCAAAAAAGCGGGGCAGTCCGGGCAGGCTGACAGGTTTATATCTGGCCATTAATTCCTTTAATGAATTAAGGGGATTGCCGTCTACTTCAAATTTTTCCACCTGCCCATATTCCACAATCTCAACGACCTTGCCTCTATTCTTAAAGGTGATAGAGGGCTCACAACCTAAAAAGGAGTACCTTGCCCATTTCTCGCCGCCCACAACACTTTCAAAAAGAAATGAATAATTCTCATGGCCCATTTTTTTATAGGCTGAAACGGGCGTATCCATATCTGCCAGTATTTCTTTGTAGACAGGGATAAGATTGCCCTTGGAAGACAGTTTTTTAAACTCACTAAGAGATGGGTGATACGACATATTCGTTGCTTTCTTTAGTTATATTAATTGCATGCTGAGAATCATTTAAAAACAGGCTTATATTAGGATAAGCCGGATAAAATGTCAAAATAATAGAGAGTTTAGGAGTTTTATAAACGACAAGCCCTCTATCTCCCTTTAGACATCCCTGGAAAGGAAGAAACTATTGCCCCTCCCCTTGACAAATCTTAAGAGGATGCTTAACTTTATGAGACGAAAAATAAAATTCGCGCGTTCATAACAGTTCAGTTGCGCTAAACAAAAAAACATGTAATGGAGAATGGTATGGCTAAGCAACAAGCACAAAAGACAGAAGAAACCTATGAATTTAAGACCGATGTAAAGCAGTTACTTGATCTGGTAACGCACTCTCTTTATTCCCACAAGGACATATTTTTAAGAGAACTGGTCTCCAACGCTTCAGATGCCATTGAAAAAATACGCTTTGAGTCAATTACGAGCCCTGAATTGCTTGAAGATAATGGTGACTGGAAGATCAAGCTCATCCCGGATGGCAAGGGAAAAACGCTCACCCTCTCCGATAACGGTTGTGGTATGTCAAAGGATGACCTCATTAACAGCATCGGGACTATCGCCAAGTCGGGCACACAGGAATTCATTCAAAAACTTAAGGAAAGCAAAGGCCAGGCAGACCTGGACCTCATCGGTCAATTTGGTGTGGGTTTCTATTCAGCTTTTATGGTTGCCCACAGGGTGACTATTCAAACCCGCGCGGCAGGTGAGCGCGGCTCTGAATGGAGTTCTACGGGCGAAGGGAATTTTGAAATCAAGGATTTTCCTAAACTGACACGGGGCACAGATATCATTTTACACCTCAACGATGACAGTCTCGAATTTTTAGAGGAATCCTCACTGCGTGAGGTGGTAACAAAATATTCCAACTTTGTTGAGTTTCCTATTTGTATGGACGTGGAAAGGGATGAGTATCCCAATGATAAAGAAGGTAAGCCTGACTACAGTGCAAAACCGACCAAAAAGGTAGAAGAAGAGGTTCTTAATTCGTCAGAAGCGATCTGGCTAAAATCAAAGTCGGACATCAAAGAGGAAGACTACAAAAACTTTTACAAGCAGGTCAGTCATGATTACACCGACCCTCTTGAAACGATCCATTACAGTGCGGAAGGCGCCATGGAATATAAGGCGCTCATGTACCTCCCATCAAAAGCGCCTGCAAACATTTATACGCCCGAGGCAGTAAAAGGTCTTCACCTTTATATTAACCGGGTCTTCATTATGAATGACTGCAAAAAGCTGCTGCCTGAATATTTCAGATTTGTAAAAGGTGTTGTCGATTCCAGCGACCTGCCGCTCAATGTTTCCAGGGAGATCTTGCAGGACAACCCCCAGCTTGAAAAAATCAACAAGGGACTTGTTAACAAACTTCTTTCAACACTGAAAGAGATGAAGGACAAGCGAAGTGACGATTATCTGAACTTCTTCAGGGAGTTTGGCCAGGTGTTGAAAGAAGGGCTCCATTATGATCAAGGCAACAAAGAAAAGATAAGCGATCTGCTTCTTTTTGAAACGACAAAAACTTCAGATGGCGAATTTAAATCCCTTAAAGAGTATATAGAAGGGATGCAAAAAGATCAGAAGGAAATCGTGTATATTTCAGCCAAAAACCGGGCGCAGGCCTTGAACTCGCCTCAACTGGAGGTCTTCAAATCAAAGGATATAGAAGTTCTTTTGATGACCGATCCCGTTGACGAATATATTCTGCCTCAGCTTACTGAATATGACAAAAAGAAGATTGTCTCCGTCCAGAAAGGGGTTGAGGATATCAAGCCTGATAAGAAGAAGGAAAAGGAAGTCAAGGACAAGAGCAAGAAATATGCTGACCTGCTGACGACGATGAAAGAAAAACTGGGCGACAATATTACTGAAGTCAAATTTTCCACAAAACTGACAGAGAGCGCCTGTTGTCTGACCGTTGCCGACGATCCGATGAATGCCCAAATGGCTCAGATGTTAAAGTCTATGGGTCAGGCTGTGCCGGAGGAGAAAAAGATCCTCGAACTTAATCCGAGCCATCCTCTTGTTGACGTTATTCATGAGCTTTTTGAAAAGGACAAGGAATCCGAGCTTTTTGCAGATTATGTAAATCTCGTTTACGAGCAGGCGCTGCTCACGGAAGGATCGGAGCTTAAAGATCCCCTCGGTTTTGCCAAAAAGGTGAGTGACCTCATGGTCAAGGCATCCAGGGCATCGTAAGAGATAATTTTTAGATGACAGAAACTCCATCGGAATCACCTTCCACCTTTAACAAGAGCCTGCTGACCAATCTTGCTGCCGCCACTTTAATGGCGGCAGGATTTGCCCTGTCTCACCCTGTCATATTAAATGTAGGCCTATTTGCCCTTTCCGGCGCCCTCACCAACTGGTTGGCAATCTACATGCTTTTTGAAAGAGTACCTGGCCTTTACGGCTCCGGCGTAATCCCCGCCCGCTTTGAAGACTTCAAAAGGGGACTCTACAGCCTCATCATGGAGCAGTTTTTTACACGGGAAAATTTTGAACGCTTCTATGAAAGCACGGCAACAAGAACTGAAGGGCCCCATTTTGATTTTGATCCCATCATCGATAAGGCGGACCTGAGCCCATCTTTCGATGCACTTGTGTCTACTGTCAAGGAATCCGCCTTTGGCGGAATGCTCGGCATGTTTGGGGGAGACGAGGCCCTTGATCCACTGAGAGCCCCCTTTGCCGAAAAGATGAAAACCTCTTTGAAGGCGATTACTCACAGTCCGGTTTTTCAGGAAACAGTCCATTCCCTTTTAAGCAACTCCTCAGATAATGATGAGATACACGGGCAGATTGGTGGTATTGTCCAAAAACGCCTCGATGAACTCACTCCTCAGCTGGTAAAAGAGATCATTCAGAAGATGATAAAAGACCATCTTGGCTGGCTCGTCGTCTGGGGCGGTTTTTTCGGTGGCCTCATCGGTCTCATAGCGGCATTTATCAGGGCATAATCCTAACAGCACTAACTCATTTTTATTTGACAAATCAGGCATATCCTGCAAACCTTAGGGTGTTGTCTACTTTTGCATGCACAGTAGGTATGATTATTCCCTTTGGCCTTACTTGCGGAGGTGGTGGTGCCACAAGATGAAGAGACAGGAAATGTTGTACGCCTCATAATATTTAAGTTGACGCCACGCCTGCTGACACTGGTTTTAATTATTGCGCTCCTTGTGTCAGCCGCCATTATCGGTTTCACCGTCTCCAGAGGTGGTACGGTAGAAACAGCGCTATTCAGCGTGGGAAGCGGGGCCTCTTTAATTGAAAAAATATCCGCTCTGGAGGAAGAGAAAGCCCAGCTATTGAAGAGGCCGACCTTGGATCAACTTCAGCAGTGCAATGATGAAGCTCAGTTGAAGATCAGCTTGAAAAGTATCAATGCAATAGCGGGAAAAGAGATAACACCGGCAGAGTTTCCCGACTATTTGTCCCACCTTGTTGCCAATGAAAAGGCCGGGAAAGAGCTGGAAGAAAATTTTTATTTCAAACTGTTTCAGCTTGAACTTGAAATACGTAAACGGGGTGACTTTATTGCAACCCATATTGACCGGTCCGACCGCAAAAAAATATACGAACTTATACAGTCAATTTTGCAGGATATCGGTTTTTTCGGTAACCATATTAATGGTGAGCAGAGTGCTACCATGACGGCGGTTATAAATTTTCAAAATAGATATAATGAATTTGCCGATGAGACAACTCAACTAAAAAAATTGGGGAATGTCGGTTACGGGACGCTGGAAGCTTTCAGAAGCTGGTATCGAATGAAAAGCCCTATCGAGGCACAGCGTGAAAAAACGCCTGCCAGTTCAGAGAGGACTCATGTCTTAATGGAGCGTGACGGTTAATGAAAGTCCTGAATATTACAATAAAATACCTGGCTTGCAGTTTATCATTTCTCTCTCTTATCATATTGACTTCCCCTGCTAACGCCGGTGGACCTACGGAAGATCTTTTCAGACGCCATAAAGGTAATGTCCTTCAGGTCAGGATCCTTGATATTGCATCCAATGCCAAGGCAGGAATCGGCTCCGGTTTTGCCGTCAGTTCCCATGGACATATTATTACCAATTACCATGTCATTTCCGAACTGGTTGTGCATCCAGGCCGCTACCGTGCAGAATATCTGCTGGAAAACGGGCAAAAGGGGACACTCCAGTTAATGGATCTTGATGTCATTCATGATTTGGCGCTGCTCAAGGCAGAGGGTGTAGCTGGTAAATTCCTCAAGCTGGAGGGGAAGGAGCCTGTCAAGGGGGAGAAACTGTTTTCTCTGGGCAATCCCTTCGACCTGGGCTTGATTATTGTGGAAGGGACCTTTAATGGTTTTCTGGAAAAATCGCTTTATAAGAAGATCCACTTTACGGGATCCATCAATCCCGGAATGAGCGGAGGACCGACACTGAACCAGAAGGGGGCTGTCGTAGGAATTAACGTCGCCACGGCAGGCAACCAGGTCAGCTTTCTCGTTCCCGCAATGTATGCTATTGAACTGCTTGCACGAGGGAAAAAAGTCAATGAACCGCCTGAAGATTTTTCACAGATTGTAAGCAGGCAATTGCTGGATAATCAGGACAGTTACATGGGCCCTCTTTTGCGGGAGCCCTTTTCACCTGTTTCAATAGGCGGTTATGAAATGCCTGGCGAACTGTCGCCCTTTATAAAATGCTGGGGTGATACGCGTAAAAGTGAGGGGCTTCTTTATGATCAGGTCTACCAGACGTGCTCAACCGATGATGATATCTATCTTTCAGGAAGTATGTCTTCCGGTTCGATCCGCTTCAGGCATGAGCTCTTCAAGACAGAAAAGCTGGGGACATCCAGATTTTACAACTTCTTGGAGAGTCATTTTAAACAGCCCAATATGCATTTGGGCGGAGATGAGGAATCGGTAGGAAACTTTCAATGTAAATCCAACTTTGTTGTGCATAACGGTTTGAATTCTAAAGTTGTTTTTTGTATGAGGGGATACAAAAAACTGGGTGGCCTCTATGACTCATTCATGACGGCCACCACATTTTCAAGGGATAATGAAGCGCTCCATACCACACTCGTTTTATCCGGTGTGAGCTATGAAAATGCAGTCCGCTTTTCACGCGCCTATATGGAGGCAATAGCATGGAAGAAATAGAAAATGAAGAAGGAAAGATCTATAACAGGCGGGAAGTTGAGCTCCCCCTGGGTTATATAGAGATCTTTTCCCGCACTGGCAAGATAAAATACAGAGTCCCCGTGAGACAGCTTGGCCTACGTCTGGGGCGCGCCTATGACAACGACATCATTCTCGATGATCCTTATATTTGTCCGCACCACGCCTCTTTTCAGTGGTTAAATGGCAGCCTCGTAGCCGAGGATCTAGGTAGCGTCAATGGCATTTTCCCCGAGGGGAAGAAGCAGAAGGCAGAGCGTGTTCAACTCGCATCGGGCGATAAGTTGAGAGTAGGTCGTACTGTAATCAGGTTTTGCGGCGCCGATCTGCCGGTGGCCAAGACACAGCTTGAACCCTCTGCCCTCAGTCCCGTCAGGCTGTTTGAACATCCTCTGTCACTCATTTCCATCTATATTGTCATGCTGGCTTATGCTGGCCTTAATTTCCACCTCGATACCACGGTAAAGTTTGATGGTCTCAAATTTGCTTTCGGGATGATAGGCGTTGTTGCCATTGTCATTATCTGGTCATCCGTCTGGGCTTTTGTGAGCCGCCTTATCATTCACCGGTGGAATTTCTTTATTCATTGCGGCATTGCCTCCCTGGGACTAATCGCCTTTTCACTTTTTGAGCTGTCCTCTTCCTACATCTGTTTCGCCTTTGGAATAGATGGCTTCTTGCCCTCATTTGGAATAGTAGGATATCCTGTCCTAACGGCTCTGCTAATTTATCATCAGCTGCGTTATGTTTCCCTGGCCTCACCCTCTCAACTTGCTAAAGCCTCTCTCGGGGTTGCTGTTGGTGTTGTGTGTCTCTTTGTTGTCATCAGCCATTTGGAGCAGAAAAATTTCAATTATTTTCCACGTTATAGCGTCACCTTGAAATCACCAAAATTTAAGCTCGTTGATAGTGAAAAAACAGGCGAATTTTTTGCCTTATCCAAAGATTTCAGGAAGAGAGTGGATCACAGTGCGCTTGAGACAAAATAATGAAAATAAGAGTTAACTAATGATTGGAGGGCTATCTATTTTTTAGAATTTGCCAATTCTCAGTTATTTAGAAGGCCTTGCACTGCCGATAAAAGCTCTTCCCTTGAGAATGGCTTGGGTAGGGTAGTAGTTGAACCAAGAAGCTTCGCCACTTCAAGATAGTTAATTCCCTGTCTGTTTAATCCCGCGGACATTGCAATTATTTTCATGGCGGGATATTTTTGTTTTACTTCCCTGATGAGTTCAATGCCTTCTTTCTCTGGCATGAATATGTCACTGATCAAAAGATCTGCTCCTGAGTTTTTTAGATGAGATAAGGCTGTATTTCCATTTTCGGTGATGTCAATTTCCAGTTCATGGTCATACCTTTTCAGCATTTCCCGCATCATATCGAGTAAGGCTGGCTCATCATCAACAATTAATATCCGTTTATGCATTAGAATCCTTCTTATAATTATGTGAATAAAAAAAGCATAATCCAAAAAAATCCTAGATGCAAATGGACTGAGTGTTTTTCTTTGGCCCCCATACAAAGTGATGGGAAGGTGATATAGGTCATCTGCGGATGGGAAAGAACAGGGGGGATAAAGTATCCCCCCACGCTATTTATTAACGTGTTGATAAAATTATGTATCTTTTTGCTGTCCTACATAATTAAGTGCAGAACCGGCATAGAACCACTTGATTTCAGTCTCGTTAAGGGTGTGGATGAGCTCCAGGGTCTCTGACGATCCATCATCGTGGGAGAGGATTACGGATACCTTAGCGCCGGGTTGAAGCCTGTCGAGTCCTTCTATTGTCACCTCATCTTTTTCCTGGACCTTGTCATAGTCATCTTTGTTGATGAAGGTGAGAGGCAATATCCCCTGTTTTTTCAGATTTGCCTCAAAGATACGCGCATAGGATTTTGCCATAAAAGCGCGGCCACCCATATGTCTGGGCTCCATGGCGGCATGTTCACGGCTGGAGCCTTCACCGATATTCTCATCGCCAATGGCGACCCAGCCAACACCCTGTTTTTTGTAATTACGGGCGATCTTGTTAAGTTCTACTTCCTTTTCGCCGGTGAGCAGATTGTTCCCCGCACCTACCGTCTGTGCAAAGGCATGGTTGGCACCGAGAAAGAGGTTGTTGCTTATATTGTCGAGATGCCCCCTGAATTTCAGCCAGGGGCCCGCCTGAGAGATGTGGTCGGTGGTGCACTTGCCCTTCGCCTTGAGCAGCACCTTCAATCCCTTATAGTCGTTAACAGGTTCCTGCTCGGGAAAGGGATCAAGGAAGGCCAGCCGTTCACTGGAAGGATCGATGACAACCTCACCCGACTTTGTGGGCGCTTCATAACCACTTTTTTTGGATGTAAAACCTTCCCTCGGATAGATCTCACCGGAAGGCGCTTCAAACCTAAAATCATTGCCATCTTTGTCTTTCAGGCTGTCCGTAAGGGGATTAAATGACAAAGAGCCACTGAAGGCCATTGCTACCACTAATTCGGGGCTACCTATGAATGAGAATGTTGCCGGATTGCCGTCATTTCGTTTGGCAAAATTTCTATTATAGGAATTGATGATCGAATTTGCATCACCAGTCTTGATGTCATCCCTCCTCCATTGGCCTATACAGGGACCACAGGCATTGGCCAGAACGGTGGCGCCTACAGCCTCAAAGTCCTGTAAAATACCGTCCCGCTTGATGGTTTCATAAATCCGTTCCGAACCGGGAGTGACCATTAATGTAGACTTTGTTTTTAAGCCTGCCTTTTTTGCCTGGCGGACGAGACTTGCAGAACGTGTCATGTCTTCATAACTGGAGTTTGTACATGAACCGATCAGGGCGGCTGTCAGGTTATCTGGATAGTCCTTTTCCTTTGCCTCCGGGCCCAACTCCGAGATGGTCCGGCCCAGATCAGGCGTATGAGGGCCAACAACATGCGGCTCCAGTGTCAAAAGATCAATTTCATAGAGCTCGTCATAATATTTTTCGGGGTTTGCTTCCACGTCCGGATCGGAGCTGAGATGTTCTGCATATTTTTTGCAAAGGTCGGCCACCGGGGCGCGATCCGTTACTCTAAGATATTCGTCCATAGAGGCATCGTAGCCAAAGGTTGAGGTCGTAGCACCGATTTCGGCACCCATGTTAGTAATTGTTCCTTTACTTGTGGCGCTGAGAGACCTTGCACCTTCGCCAAAATATTCAACAATAGCACCGGTACCCCCCTTGACGGTGAGCATGGTGGCAACCTTCAGGATAATATCCTTCGCGGCCGTCCAGCCCGAGAGTTTTCCCGTCAGTTTGATGCCGATGAGCTTCGGCATATTGGTCACAAAATTCTGACCTGTCATGACGTCTACCGCATCAGCGCCACCCACACCGATGGCGATCATTCCCAGACCGCCGGCATTGGGGGTATGAGAATCGGTACCCACCATCATTGTTCCAGGCACGGCATAATTTTCAAGCACCACCTGATGGATGATTCCGGAGCCGGGCCCCCAAAAGCCCATGCCGTATTTCATTGCCGCAGACCTCAGGAAGTCATAAACTTCCTTGTTCGTCTTCTTTGCCTGCTCCAGGTCCGTATCTGCGCCCAAATAGGCCTGAATAAGGTGGTCACAATGGACGGTGGATGGAACAGCAACCTCGGGAATACGGGCTGACATGAACTGCAGGATCGCCATCTGTGCCGTCGCATCCTGCATGGCAACGCGATCAGGGCTGAGAAAAATGTTGGAAGAACCCCGCTTGAGGGATTTGTAATCAACGGGCTCCATGTGAGAATAGAGTATCTTTTCAACTACAGTTAAACTGCGCCCGAGATTATTTCGTGCATTGTCGAGCTTTTCCTTCATTGACTGAAATAGTTTTTCAATCGGTTCAGTTTCTAACAACATAAGTGCCTCCTGAATGAGTATTCATAATTATGGAATAAACAATAAGATGAATTTGTTAAGGATCTGTTTCAATTTATACCACAGACATAGTTTGGTCTCAAATTTTTTTGCTACTTTAATTTATTAGCGATGTAAGACAGCAGTGGTAGCAGCAAGTATACCAATAAGAGAATTTTCAGGTAGCATCCTCAAAGCTTTTCCATTATTATTGTAATTGTTATCCATCATGATTAATCTAAAACAATTCAATCATTAAGGCATGATGAGAAAATTCAAAATTGGCATACCTGTCATCACTCCCGACGGGAAGGAACTGCTTCCTGCCGGTACGGTTGTGACTGGTGAGGTAATCAAGGATCTGATCGCCTCCAATAACAGGTCTGTGAAGACCTATCCCATCTTCGACCATGTTTCACTGAAGAAAGATCTTCGCGAATTCCTGTCCACTCCCCCCTATAATACTATCTTTAGCGATAAAGGTGAGGCAGAAGACCTTTTTACATTTATTGACGATATCAAGGTTATTGAACCGATCCTTCAGTTTATGGACTATTTTAAAGAAAATGACTTCTATACCTATCGACACATCCTTGTTGTATTTGCTCTGACTACCATGCTATCAAGATTGATATTGCCAGGTTATGAAAAACGGCTGCACGACTCCATTGCCGGCCCGGCCCACGACTTTGGCAAGATCTGTATCCCGCTGGAGATCATGAAAAAATCTACCCCCCTGACAAGGGGTGAATTCAGATGTGTCAGGCACCATACTCTGGCCGGGTACGTTCTACTCAGCTACTATCTGAAAGACAGCAAAAACATTGCCTCAGTCGTTGCCCGGGACCACCATGAGAAGCTGGATGGAACAGGCTATCCCAGAGGGATTCAGCGCATCCATCCCATGGTTGAAATTATTGCCGTCAGTGATATCTACGATGCGCTCATCGCTGATCGCCCCTACCGGCCGGTCTCCTACGACAATCGGAGTGCCCTGGAGGAGCTGACTGAAATGGCAGAAGCAGGCAAGGCTTCCTCGAATGTTGTGCGAGCGCTCATTGCCAGGAACCGGGGAAACAGACCGGATCACAGAAAGTTTCACCTCTCCCTTGCGAAACGGGGTAAGGCGCCGGAAAACAACAACTACGGCATCCGCAAAGAAGACAAGAAAGATTGAATGCCCGCCAAAGCGGCATTACGTAAAAAATTCAATTCTACATTCTCGATCATCCAGCATTATCGAAGCAGCAGCACGCATACATTCAGAGAAAAGACAGGAAGGATATAATTTAATCGCTTGGGGTTAAATTCCCCGCAGCTTGCTGCGTCCTGTCATTCTCGCACTGCAAGCAGCATAAACTTCGTGGGAATCCTGCCCTATTGTAAACCTGGATTCCGGGTCATGCCCGGAATGACAAGCAAATACCCCGCTGCTTGCGGTGGGGATGATTTATTCCGGGAAAAGTTTGGGACGTTATGACTTAAGTCGCCGATTTCAAAGTGAGGTGTTGCGCGATTATTGCTTTTCCAGATCCCTAAAACCTTCAGAGGCCCTGTCTCTCTGTCCTTCATAATCAACGTCAGCTGCTTTTTGAGTGGCACATGCAGTGAATGACAAAAAGCAGACAATAGCAATTAGCAATATTTTTTTCATTTCCAACCTCCTTTTTTAACTTTCAATCCTTTTATACCACACCTATTCCAACTTTAAAAATAAAATTCAATAGCAGCAAGGAACCACTATACTTTGCTCCAGATTAAGCCCTGTTATAAATTCAGAAATGTCAGGCACCATACTCTGGCCGGATACGTTTTGTTGAGCTACTATCTGAAAGACAGCAACATATTGTCTCAATCGTTTCGTTATCCGGGACCACAATGAGAATCTGGATGGAACAGGCTATCCCAGGAGGATCCGGCGTATTCATCCCAGGGTGGAAATTATTGCCGTCAGCCATATCTACAGGCAGAGGCTCTTGTGCGGAAGTTATTGATTCAGGCTCTTTCTTTACCGTAAAAACATGTGCATTTATAGCATCGGTCTAACACCCTCTTCTTTAACTTTTGAGCATCAATCCCGGATTTAGTCTGACACTCTTCGCACTATACAATCATTTATACCCTTGCAGTATCGTATCAAACTAATCAAATAAATCATGAAATTTCAACTCTGTTGCCGATGAATTAGGGTGTAAATATTGACAATGCTTTCAAAGCAATGATAACTTGTCATTAGATTTTTTCTTCTTTTGGCCAACACAGACTATGTCTCCTCTGATTGTCAGCCATGATAGATTTTAGTAACTTAGAAATAATATTCTGCGAGTTTCTGGCAGAATATTATT
>JADFVM010000116.1 GCA_015222555.1 Pseudomonadota bacterium | reverse complement strand
TTCCTTGGCTCTTGATTGATCTCCTTTTCGCATAAACAGCTCAGCATAAAGGGCATAGTCTCTAGCCAAAAACCACCTTGCTTTATTCCGTTTATCAGTTTCAATAGCCTTCTGAACCCAGCCCTCCGCATCAGACAAATACCGGTCATTCATATCCAATAGGATTTTACCAATATATCTCGCCGCCCAGCCTAAAAGGGCTTTTAACTTAATCTTGTCATAATATTCAAACAGTCTGCTCCATTTAATATCTTGCTTACTATTTGATATGCTTGAACCTTTTATATATATTTTCGAAATGTTTATAAAAGAGGGAGCAAATCCGCCACGTTCCATGAAAAATGCAATTGCTTTTTTGAAATGATCCGTTGCTTTTTCATAGCCATACATTACATCGAACATTTCACCCAACCAAAATGACGCCCAACCTTGCCAAATAACATGATTACTTTTCTCGCAAAATGAAAGCCCTTTTACGACGTTATCCACTGCATCATTAAATAAGCCTTTAGAATAGCAAGATACCCCGTGACTTACATAGGCTATCCCTTTAGCAAATATGTCATCAATTTCTATTGCTGTGCTCAGAGACTCCTCACTTGTTTGATAAGTAAGTTTGATGTTCCCCTCAAAAACGTAATTAAAAGTGCTTATCGTGCTTTTTGCAGTTGAGAGGCTGATTTGATTATTAGCTGCGTCACTTAAGTCCAATGTTTTCTTCAGATAATGAAGACCTTCCTCAAATTTACAATTAGCAGATAAATATCCTCCTAAGAAATAGGCTGCAAACCACAGTGAGACAAAATCACCCCCATCCTCCGAAATTTTTATTGCTTCAGTTAGATACGGGACCCCTTCTGAATAATTTTCTTCTACATAGAGGTCGTGGCTTCCAATTGCTGTATAAATCGCAGGGAGCCTTTTCAGGTAGCCAAGATCAAGCGCTAAATCGGCAATGGGAGCAACAGCATATTTTGCCTCGACATGATAATTCAGAGTTAGATAGTAACCCGCCAGCAAAGTCCTTGCATCAATGAGATTCCTTTGAACGGCATCTGATCTTGGCATCTTCTCAAGACATGCGACTCTTTTTTTGGCGTATGAAATTGCTTCATCGACAGCGAATTTTTTCTGGGCCCTTTTTCCTGCCAACTTCGAATATTCTGCCCCTTTCTCGTAATTTTCACTATCAGTAAAATGTTCAGATAGTAACCCATAATGCTCATCTAAATTTTCTTTGAAAAGGCTTTCCATGGCATGACCGACTTTTTCATGAAGTTTCTTCTTCCTTCTTGATAGTATGGAGTCATATACTAATTCACGGGTCAGCGCATGCCTAAAGACATAGGAGGACTCAGGATATGTCCCCCTTTCGTAGAGGAGCTCTGAGTCTTTTAAAGCCGACAGATGGGACAGCAATTCTTGCTCTGAAAAGCCCGTCACCCGCCTTATCAACTCGTAGCTGAACTCCCTTTCGATGACCGACCCTGTCTGAAGCAGACTCTTGGCGGCATCGGGCATCGAATCAACCCTAGCCATGATTACATCCTGGATCGTTGAGGGTATAGTCACATCTTTGATAACTTTGGATAGTTGATATTTGCCATTCTCCCTCTCAATGACCTTTAGATCTAAAAAAGACCTTATAAACTCTTCAATGAAAAAAGGAACCCCTTCTGTCTTCTCAACTATCAACTCTTCGAGATACCTATCAAGGTCTTCTGTGCCTAAGATGTGGGTCGCCACCGCAATGCTTTCACGGTTGCTCAGACGGTTCAGAGTTATCTGACTGTGAAAGGATTTCGCCCCCCAGGTTTGTACAAATTCAGTTCGATATGTGAATATTAGAAATACCGCCGCGACCGGTATACTCTCCACAAGGTATTTCAATAAATTCTCTGAACTCTTATCCACCCAGTGAAGATCTTCAAAGGCAATGATCAGAGGCCTTATCTCTGAACCTTTGAGAACAATTCTCTTCAATGCTTCAATGATCCGGTCTCTCTTTCCTTCTGGGCTCATCATGATCTTGTCGATGCCGCTGTCTTTAACCGATAATAGCTCCAGAAGATAGGGTAGAGTGGTGGCTTCATCTGCGCCCAAAGCTTTTAGCCCGTTTCCTACCTTTTGTCGGATTTCTGAGTCCCCTTCACCCTCTTGCAAGTCGAAGTTTGATTTCAAAATGTCTATCACTGGATGATAGGCAACCCCCCTGCTGTAAGAGAGGCATTTTCCCTCCAAGAAGGTTACATCTTCATTGGCCACAGCCTTCCTGAACTCATATAAGAGCCTGGATTTGCCTGCTCCCGCCTCAGACATTATGGAAATGGCCTGGCCTCTCCCCGCCTTGGCCCTCTCAAATGCATCTAACAGAAGGTCAAGTTCCCTCTGCCTTCCCACAAAGGGAGTCAGACCCCGCTCAGCACTGACATCAAACCGCGTCCTTCTTGTACTGGGGGCGATTACACGGTAGATCCTGACCGGCTTTTCCTTGCCTTTGATCTCCTTTTCCCCCAGGGCATTAAACCGAAAAAGCCCCTCGGTCAACTTAAAGGTCTCTTCGGTCACATACGTTGTTCCCGGTTCTGCCAGTCCTTCCATCCTGGAAGCCAAATTCACTGTGTCACCAACTGCTTTGAACTCTACCCGGAGGTTGTTGCCAAGGGTTCCCACAACTACAGGACCCGTGTGAACACCGATGCGCATTTTGAGGGATGGTACTTTTTCTTTTTCCTGTCTTGCTTTATCGCTGAACCTTGCCATCTCCCTGTGTATTGCTATCGCTGACCGTATCGCCCGCTGAGGAACATCTTCTAAAGCAATGGGTGCCCCGAAAAGGGCCATAATCCCGTCACCGGTCATCTCATTGACTGTTCCCCCGTAGTCATGGACCTTGTGAATAAGAATTTCGTAGACCTGGTCCATGATGCCATAAGCCTCTTCCGGGCCGAGTTTCTCAACGAGAGGTGTAAAGCCTTCCATATCGCAGAACATCACGGTGACCTGCTTACGCTCACCCTCGATCTTATCCTTCTGGGCGAGGAT
>JADFVM010000115.1 GCA_015222555.1 Pseudomonadota bacterium | reverse complement strand
GACTACAAACACATAAGAGAAATGATCAATGATATTCCAAAATCATGCGGGCTGGGCTGTCATCCTAAAATACAATTATGATATCTGCATCTTTTAAGCATTTTTCTCTTCAGAGAAAATTTATCATTGTGACCTTTTCCGCGGTAATCCTTTTTATGGTCATTACGGGGTTACAAATTACGAGAAGGGAGAGCATTATCATGCACCGGGATATTGAAAGGCAGGGCAGACTCCTGGCAGAGACCCTTGCTATCCCGGTAATGAATGATCTCCTCTATGAACGACTTGGTCTTGTAGAAGAGGGAGGACTAATCGACAATTATATAACAGGAATATTCGGCAAAAAAGAGATCAATTTGATTTACATCGCAGTGCTTGATGAAAACGGCAGGATCATTTCCCATAATGATTTCAATGAATATGGCCACGTATATGATGACCCGATAACCGTCAAAGCCCTCGCTTCAGACTCTACTGTGGTTCAGAAATTCCATGACCATCAAACTGATTCAGGCGCCCTTGATTTTGCCACGCCATTATCAATTGGCAAAAAACGCTGGGGAACTCTCAAATTTGCCGTCTCGCTGAAAGTGCTGGAACAAGAAGTGCGATCGACCATATTAGGGGTGACAATAATCACAATCATGATGCTGGCCGTCAGCTTTGCTATCATAGTTCTCTTAAGCAGACGGTTCATCAGGCCTATAACCGAACTCGCACAAATCATGGAAAGAGCGGGGGGGGGCAGACTCGACGTCAGGGTAATCACCAGAAACGGCACTGACGAAATTGCCCGCCTGGGCCAGAGCTTCAACAGGATGATTGACCGAATACGCGATTCCAATCTCGAAATCAAAAACACCCATGACAAACTCCTCCAGTTTGTGAGGATTATTGAGAAAGCAGGAGGCGACACACTTGATGTCAAGGTTGATATGGAAGGAAGCAAGGAGATAACCCTCCTCAGTCAGAGTTTCAACCAGATGATCGACCGGATACGCCAGTCAAACCTGGAGCTGCAAAACACCCATGACAAACTTCTTCAGGCTGAAAAACTTGCTTCTCTTGGTATCCTGGCCTCCGGAGTTGCCCATGAAATAAATAATCCACTTGGCGGCTTATTTAACTGTGTAGATATGCTTGAGGAGAGGGGGGAAGATAATGATTTCAGACAGCGTTATCTAGAGTTGTTAAAAGATGGTCTGAGCAGTATTGAAAATACGGTAGGTAAATTATTATGGATGTCAAGAAAAGGCGAGAAAATACCGCAGGAGATCAAGGTCAAACAGGCATTGTCTGACGCATTTGGGCTGGTTGAATACAAACTGAAGAAAAGCAATATCAGTTATAATGAGAATATAGAGGCCGGACTTACTGTCAAGCTTGACCCCAATGATCTGCAGCAGGCCCTGATCAACCTTATAATCAATGCTGTGCAATCAATGGCAGAAGGCGGGATCCTGACCATAAATGCGTTCTGCAAAGGATCAAAAGTCATACTCGAGGTCAGCGATACCGGTGAGGGCATAGAAAAAAAAGACACTTCAAGAATATTCGATCCTTTTTACACCACAAAACCGCCTGGCGAGGGGACAGGTCTTGGCCTATGGCTGACCTATGAGATTGTAAGCAGTTATGGCGGAGAAATCACCGTTACAAGCAGAAAAAAAGAGGGTACAACTTTTTCGGTAAAATTTAATAGTGAATGTGAGACGACATGAAACACAACCTGCTTATTATCGAAGATGATAAAATTATGCGAGTTACGCTTACCGACTATCTAAGGTCAAAAGGCCATGAGGTCGTTGCCTGCCCTCTTGGAAAAGATGGTATAACCGTTTTTCATAAAGAGGAATTTTCCCTGGTCATTTCTGATGTCATGCTGCCGGACATGAACGGCCTTGATATCCTGCAAAACATAAAAGAAAAGGCCCCGAATGCCGTAGTCCTCATTATTACGGCATATGGAACTATAAAAGACGCTGTTGAGGCACTGAAACTCGGGGCCTTCGATTATATAACCAAACCATTCGCCTTGGAGGAGTTCAACCTGATCATAAATAGAGCCCTTGAGGTTAAAGAGCTGAGAGATGAGAACATAAGGCTGAAAAAAAACCTCTCAGAATGCTTCAGCTTTCCGAACATTATAGGCGATAGCCCGGAAATGAACAAAGTGTACGACCTCATAGGCAAGGTGTCTAAAATAGATTCTACTGTTCTCATTCTTGGTGAAAGCGGCACCGGTAAAGAACTGGTATCCTCAACAATCCATTATCAAAGCGATCGCAAGAAGGGACCCTTTATAAAGGTAAACTGTGCCGCCTTGCCGGAAAATTTGGTGGAAAGTGAGCTTTTTGGCGTCGAGAAAGGGGCATTTACCGGGGCCGACCGCCGAAAACCAGGCAGGTTTGAACGAGCGGACAAGGGGACAATTTTTCTTGATGAGATAGGTGACCTGTCAGTTGGTGTACAAACAAAGCTCCTAAGAGTCCTGCAGGATGGGTCCTTTGAAAGGGTTGGCGGCACCCAGACGTTAAAGGTGGATGTAAGGGTTATTACGGCGACCAATAAGGATATCGAAAAGGAGGTACAGGAGGGGGGATTCAGGGAGGATCTTTATTACAGACTGAATGTTATTCCCATTCGTATGCCTGCCCTTAGAGATCGCAAGGAAGATATTTCTCCCCTTATCGACTCTTTTCTGGCGAATTATAACTGCACTTTTGGAAAAAAGGCCACATTGAGTTCTGAGGTAATAACGGACCTTTTTGATTATGACTATCCCGGCAATGTCAGGGAGTTGAAAAATATCCTGGAAAGGTTGGTAGGACTTGCTTCGTCGGATGTTATTACAACAGATTCACTTCCAAAGCATGTGGCAAAGCAACGGGGGAAAACCAGAACCACTGTTTCCTTAGCTGAAGTGGCGGCCGAAGCGGAAAAGGGACACATCATGAGAACACTGAAATCTGCTAGAGGCAACAAGACAAGAACTGCGGAACTCCTTGGCATCAGCAGAAAAACACTGTGGGAGAAAATTAAATTATTCGATATTGAAAAGAAAAAAGCCGGATCCGGAAGTTCCAGGTAATTACTATTGCTTTACACTTTTAACAGTATTTAAAGGGGGATGGTGATTTTATGGTGCAATTGGCATCGGCCTAAAAAATTACGATCCTGAAAAAGCAGTTACTTATCATCCAGCTCCTTTCTTCTTTTCAATAACATGGTCCTTATCTGCAAGGTTTTCTCTTCAATTCTATCCAGTTCAAGGGTATGCCAAATCTGAGACAACTCTGAAAATTCTTC
>JADFVM010000114.1 GCA_015222555.1 Pseudomonadota bacterium | reverse complement strand
TCCAAAATTAAATGTGAACTTGACCACATTCATTATATAAACGATGGCAACACCGAGGATATCACCCGCCAGTGCGCCGAAGATGCCAAGGGATAGACCTTCCAGCATGAACATTGCGAGGATCTTTTCAGGCATTGTCCCAATAGCTGCGATAGTGCCGGCTTCCCGTATCCTCTCATAGACCGCCATTACCATAACGTTCATGATACTGATAAGCACTATGGCAATGAGAGTAAGCTTGATAAAGAAGGTCATAAGCTCGATCATCCTGGCAATATTAAAAAATGGCGAGAGCTTTTCCCATGTATGCACCTCAAAGACCGCTTTGCCCTGTTTGTTCACCTCCCCTGAAAGCGCCTCTTTGAGACGGTCATTTATCTGATGGAGTTTATCAAAATCACTTATCTTAAGCGCAATCTCGCTTATCTCCGGTTTTTCCATCCTGAGAACCTCCATGGCGTCCTCAATATGAATATAGCCGTCCCTGCCGCCCGGCCCTGTCGCACTTTCGACAAGACCTCCGACCTTGAACTGCTTACCGTTGACGGAGCCGTCCCTGTTGGTGGCGACGATGACAACCATATCACCGACCTTTACCTTCATCCCCTTTGCAAGGAGTTCAGGGATGAGGACTTCTCCCTTTTTGACGGCCTTTTCACCCTCAATGATCCTTCCGGGAAAAAGAGGCATGGCCAATTTCTCCTTTTCCGGGTAGACGCCATTCAGCCTTATATTCGTCGTCTCTGTAAAGGTGCTGAACATAGCGCCGAATTTTATCCTCGGTGAATAGGCCTCTATTTCCGCTATTTCTTTTATGGCGTCCTCCACCTTTTTAAACTGTTTGCTGCTCATGTTCATCGTAAGAGGGAGGCTGTCTATTGATGCCACATAGCCTTTTTTGTGGATCTGCATATGTCCGAGAAAGGAGTCCGTTATCTGGCCTATCACCAATGCCTTAAAAGAACCTGCAACGGCGACAAAGACAAGGACAAATATGACGCCGATAGTAATGAGTGAAGCGGTAAGGAGCGTTCTTCTTTTATACCTCACCAGGTTTCTCAGGGCAATCTTGAAGAGGTTAAACATCTTTCACCCCTCCTTTCTCGTTTCTACCGGTCAGTTGGCCGTCTTCCAGTGTATAGATTATCTCGACCTCTCCGACGATTTTCTCGTCATGGGTTGAAAAGAGAAAGGTCGTGCCGAGACCTTCTTTCATCTTCTTCATGATATCTATCACCATGTATGCCGTTTTGTGGTCAAGGTTGGCTGTTGGTTCATCGGCCAGCACAAGTTGCGGATTTGTGACGAGCGCCCTTGCAATGGCGACTCTCTGTTTCTGCCCTCCCGAAATCTGGTCCGGGTATTTGTCTTTCTGGTCCGTCATTTCGACGGCGGCAAGAAGATCCGTAATCCGCTTCTTCCTTTCAGCCGAAGGGATATTTTGCACCATGAGGAGGGGATACTCTACATTTTCATAGACCGTCAGTACAGGCATGAGGTTAAAATCCTGAAAGATAAAGCCTAAATTATTGCCCCTGAAAGCGGCGGCGGCTCGCCTGTCAAGCCGGAAAACATCTGTTCCTGCCACATTCAGGCTGCCGGAACTCGGCTTGTCGAGACAACCGATAAGGTTGAGAAGTGTCGTCTTTCCACTGCCGGAAGGGCCGATGAAAGAGACGAAAGAGGCGGGCTCTATCTCAAAGCCGACATTTTTCAGGGCTTTGACTTCTACCTCGCCTGTGATGTATGTCTTTGAGATATTTTCGGCAATTATGAGGCTCATAGCTTAAAAGTCCTATATTAAATGTGAGAGAGATTTTCCCTTGTTTATCTAATTAACTTCCTGTATGAAAATATGAAAATTGATAACCACACTAAAGATCGCAGACTCATCGCAGCAACAGTACGAGTTTCATACTTACCGCCTTCAAATATGTGTAACCCTAATATAACAAAAACAATGATCGTTGCTATAGCAATTAAGAGAGATAACCAGACAGACCAAGCCTGGCGCATCCAAATGCCTGTTCCGGCAAGCAGATAGATAAACCCGGCAATAAAGTTAAACCAAAGAACGAATGGAACATAATTACCGGCTGCCTTTTGAAAAGAACTGCCTCCAAACAAAACCATACCACCGGACTTTATTGTCAGCAATCCAAATATAACCGCAATAAATGTTAATATCCAAATAACAGTGTTCTTTTCTGATTTGACGATTACCATAATACCTACCGAATGCGATAGGACAGATGGCAGGCGACACAGTGTGATGTTACCTCCTGTAGCGCCGCATAAATCCCCTTTAATTCACCCTTCTTCTTTGCAATTTCTGCGAAGTTGCTTGCAGCCTGATGCATGCCGAAGCCGATGTCGTGCATATCGGAGGGCATGTATCTCCCCGGCCCCATGCCTGTGCCGCGATGCTTCCCCATGGAGCCTCTCCCCATCTCTGACTCTGCAATTTCTGCCGCCATGTCAAGGTCACCTTCTGCAAGATGGCTTAATATCTGGTCAATGGAAGTTAAGTGTGAACGCATATCCTGCCGCAGCACCTGCATGACACCCTCCGGCATGGAGACCAGTTCACGTTCGTCCTTCGCTGGCGTTATGTTCTTTTGTCTTCCATATCCGGGCCCTGGCTGCGCGTTGGAAGTGGGGATAAGCCCTGTAAAAAGAACCGTTAGCATGAAAGATAGAAAAACTCCCAACAGGGGTAGTACTCTGCCTTTTTTAGTACATGGCCTTTGACCACTCTTTTTATCCATTTGTTTTCTCCTTTATTCTTTGTTTTCAAGGTGCTAAATCAATCAAGTGGACTTTGTATGTT
>JADFVM010000113.1 GCA_015222555.1 Pseudomonadota bacterium | reverse complement strand
TTAATACCCTCAATAATCTTTTGATGACTATCTTCTCCTCTGATATCTTGATAAGTCTCAGGCTTTGCCGCGTCGATGGATACCTTGATCAGGTCGAGGCGGGAATTGACGATTTTTTCCGCCAGATGATCATTGACGAGGGTCATATTGGATGTGGTATTGACCGATGCGCCATGATCTTTTGCATAGAATATCATGTCCGGCAGTTTTGGATTTGCAAAGGGTTCTCCAAAGCCGCTCAGTGTCACTTTCAGCGGCTTTATCTGATCAAATATCCGCTTAAACTCATCAAGCGTCATATGTTTTGCTCTCTTAACGTACTCTTCATGAGGACAGGTAATACATGCCAGATTACAGGCCGTTGTAGGCTCCAGCTGGATATGAATAGGCGTTTCATCTACATGAATCGGCTTTCGCAATACATTAACGCCGCTTTTCATTTCCCTTTTCATAGGATCACCTTAACAACTTTCCAGTACCAGCTAAACAAGGCATTCATCATATGGACCAGTTTCCCCTGCAATCCCCCCCCAACACTGCCGGGAACAAAGCTCAAAGGATAGGCTGTCAGTAATTCGCTGTCTGATATCTTTCTCATTGCCTGCACTATTTTACGTTTTCTATAGACTTGGGGAAGGTTTCTTAGGGCAGACAAAAGCGCTTTCATATAGGTTAGAAAAAGCCCCCTGATGAAGGCCATACTTATGATTGCAATTTCATAAATTAACAAGGCGGGCAAACAGCCGATGATTGTTTTTATTGAGTAAAGCTTGAAAATGGTGAGCCACCTGTTTCGAAAGATATAAAAAGCCCTCAAGGGGGGATATTTCCCCTCCCCTCTGTATGAGACATCTGGATTTCCACCTTTATGATATATTATGGATTTCGGATTTGAAAAACAGCTGTAACCTGCCAGCCTCATTCTCATAGAAAACTCAAAATCATTGAGATAAACGAAATAATCTTCATCAAAGCCCCCAACTTCCAGGGCCTTCCTTTTATCGACAAGCATAGATGTCGTGCCCGCAGCGCCAATTTCCTCCACTTTGCACTCCGACTTGCTTACAAGGGCAAACCCGTTTTTCAACGTCATATTCCCCACATAATGAGGCCAGCCGCCATCGGAGTGAATCTTCTCTTTAGCGGGATAAAAGATTGCCCTCGAAACGCATATGCCCACGTTCTTCTCACATTCCATCGTCTCCAGCAGAGGCGCAATCCACTCTTCTCCGACAATGGTATCGTAGTCCATGAGGAGGACGTAATCTCCCTGCGCCTCACGAAACGCTACATTGCAGGCATAACTGTGCCCATAATTTTTGGGGAGCGCTATGAGCTTGAACATGGGAAAGTCCGACCTTATTAGATCAACACTATCATCGGTGGAGCCATTGTCAATAATGATGATTTCATAGTCAGGAGAATTTATCTGCCCCAGCGATGAAAGACAGTCTGTTAAGTCTTTGTAACCGTTATAGTTTATGACAACAATACTTACCTTCTTCAACTTTTACAAATTCCTTTCGGTGACGATGATATTCCTGAGGTATCTCATCTTTTCCTTAAAATTCATTCTCCCCATGAGAAACCATATCTGCGATGCCATGTTGGCAAAGGCGGGGAAAGAATAAAAAAGGGAGCTCGACATCTTCTTTCTTTTAGGCAGTTCTTTAAGAAATTTATAAAAATTGAATATAACCGTAATCGTAAATTCCTTTAAGACCTTCCATTTAAAAACGTGGAAATAGGCTGCCCCCGCGTAAACCTGAAGATCATCCAAAGACAAATCATTGGTTGCGATCATCGCTTCATTAAAGTTAAATTTACTCCAGTCAATGTCATCACTTATAATTTTATCTTCCACGCACTTGTCCCAGAGAGGCGTATTCGGCAAAGGAACGACATGGAAAAACCGGTAATTCTCTGCATTAATATTTTTTGCATATTTTATAGAGTTTTTCACCGTCTCATGCGTTGAGACAGGGAAACCTAACATGAAATTTGTACGACTTGCAATACCCGCTTCACGGGTCAGACGGATCGCTTTTTCTCCCTGTTCCAGCGTCGCGCTCCCACCTTTGCTCAGAAATTCCAGCTCTGTCGGATCTCCCGACTCGACACCGAATATGATACTGATACACCCTGACGCCTTGGCGCGCGTTAATACTTCTTTATCAATTGCATCCACACGCGCCTGGAAAAGCCACTCAAACTTGAGCCCCCTTCTCATCCATTCATCGGTTATCTCAAAAAAGCGTTTTTTATTCAGGAGAAAATGATCATCGATAAAATAAATTCTATCCTTCTTCCAGCGTAAGATGATCTCCTCGATTTCATCAACAACATTTTCGACAGACCGGTAGTGCACATTTCGGGTAGAGACATTTTTATCACAATAGACGCACTGAAAGGGACAACCCCGACTCGACAGCAGGACACTGTAGGCATATTTGTTCATGGGAAGAAGTTCCCTGGCAGGGAAGGGAAGGGTGTCAAGATCCATAATAAGGCCTCTCGGTGGGGTGTGACAGAGGACCCCCTCTTTTATAAAGGAAATTCCTTTGACCCTTTCAACGTCTCCACCTTCGGACAGCGTCCTTACCAATTCTAAAAAGGTCCGCTCCCCTTCATGTCGGATGATGTAGTCTACTTTCGTCTCTTTTAAGACAGCGTCAGTCAGTGCCGTTGCATGATGACCACCCAAAACAAGAAGGGCATTGATATTGTTTTGTTGTAAAAGAGTGATCAGCTTTACGGCAGACGGATAGGACGCTGTCCGGCAGGAAAAGCCGATAATTTCCGGAAAATACTGTTTGATCAAAGACAAAAATTCATTTTCATTAAAGGATTCCACTTCATAATCCTTAATCCTGACCTCCTGAAAACCGTTTTCTAAAAGCAATGAAGCCATATAGGAAATCCCTAAGGGGGCCTGACTGTTTTCAAACCTGTTAAAAAAAACAGGGGCATTGACAAAAAGTATTTTCACTTTAGAGATTCCTCTCTCATTTAGAGCACCACATAAAGACCGTCTCTCCTCTAAAGAGTTTTAATGCCGTACAGCCGTTATCAATTATCTTAATCAATCTTAATAAGGAGTAGTGCACTCCTCTTGGCAGATCAAAGGGCAGTAAATCAATCACTTCAGCACTAATCTTTGTAAAAGCGAGAGAGAAACTCTCCTTATTCACATTAAACCTCTCTCTCACTTCTGAAACGACTTTATGTGATGCGGCATCCTCAAAGGGAGATCTCGACGAATTATCCCTTTTCAAGATCGCCTTTCTAAACCAGTCGGCAAAGTTTCTAAACAGATTAGAACAATTTTCTACAATAATAAAAAGTCCATCATCTTTAAGCAGCGCCTTCACCCTTTCCAACTCTTCTTCGATGTTGGGAAAATGATGAATTGTCCCGAAAGATACGATGACATCGAAACATTCATCAGGACCAAGGTCTTCCAGACTGCAAACCCGGTAATCTATTTCCTGATTGTTCTTTTTGGCCGTATCGATTGCAATCTCGATTCTTTTTTCGGCAATATCGATTCCTACCACATGATGACCTCGGCGGGCCAGTTCGAGAGATAACCATCCCCCGCCGCACCCTATGTCCAGGACCTTACTTTCGGCAGGCAAAGAATTTAATAACCGGCGCTTCACATCACCATAAAGTATTTTGTCTATTTCGGGATCCGACCAGAGGAATCTTTTAGGGGTATTCAAATATTGTGCATTCTGGTAATCAACCCAGTAGGGCATTCCATATTTCATTGCTTCAATATCAAAATCTTCCCAAAAGCGGGCTTCTTTGAGAACGTCTTCATCTAATTTCTTTGAGTTCAAGCCATCCTCCTCAGTTTACACACGAACTCACTCATCAAAATTGCGCCCAAGACACCCAAAAGAACAACAAAGACAAGAGCCATCAGGTGGAGCTGAAATCCGGTCACAATGGCCATTTCTTTAGTAAGGCCAAACCAGATGATCATCAACACCCATATCCCTTCCGTGGTGCCGAATCCGGCCCATCCATGAATGGGGAAAAGCCCGGCCAGAACAAAAAAAGAAGAGATAAAAAATACTTGAAGAATACTCACCTCGACACCCACAGCCCTGATAAGTGAGTAATTAAAGAAGTAAACAAACAACCAAATTAGAAGAGAAAATAGTGCAGTGAGACAGAGGGTTTTGCTCGACCTGACCATTTTGAAACCCTCTAGTATCTCTTCACTCCTGCCCAAGAGTTTTTCAACAGCCTTAATTTTGTCCAGCTTAAATTTGAGGATATAAAATTTCAACCGACCAAGAAAGCGCTCCCTCTGACTGACGAGAAATATCAAAAAAACAAGGAGCGCCAACAACAGACAGAATAACACAAACCCTATTATTTTCAGTTCCCGGGGAAATGTTTCAACGGCAATAAATGAAATCAGAAAGAGAAGGGATATGGCCACCAGATCAAACAACCGCGCCAGGACCAGACTGGGAACGCCACTCACATAAGAAGCTGCTCCCCCCTTTTTTTTAAGAAGATAAAAATAGGATAGTTCTCCCGATCGAAAGGGTAACAAGTTCGTCCACATCGTATGAACAGCGACAATATTAAACAGAGTACCTATTTTAAGCTCCTTCTGAAGCAAAACTTTAAAGCGGAAAGCCCTCAATAGATATGAGATGGCGTAGAAAACGAAACCGATGACAACAAGATGGAGCGGGACAGTCTTAAATGTCTCAAAGATCAAAGCAAATTCAATCTGATAGAGTAAAAACCAGACAAGCGTTACTGAGATAAAAATAGAAGTTAAAACTTTTTTATTCATCACTGAATCCCTAGCGGGTGCATTCCCCACGGCTTACCACCGAGATATTTAGAAGGGTATCTCCGCGCTCATACCCCGCTGCTTGCGACGGGGTGGCTGATTTATTTCTTCTGCCCGACGACAATATAATTTAAAGCATAAATCTTCTTTTTCTCTAACAGATTATCTATACAAACAGTGGCTTTTACAAATAAGCTGTTAAGCCTGAAAATCCATTCATTTAATCTGGGAATCCCTGCTGTCAAGTTCATCATCATGGAAGAAGGGATATGTCCGAGAAATGAGATGAGTCCACCTGCGGGAATAATTTCTTCAACCTCAAAGCCTGCTCTTTCTAACATAAACCGCATTCCATGCTTCGTATACCTGTAATAGTCATGCGGCTCATTGTGAAGATAGGCCAGATGGGGCACAGTGATTATGGCATATCCCCCCTTTTTTAACACCCGGCACAGCTCTTTCATCGCCTTCTGCGGCTCCGGCACATGCTCCAGGACCTGGGTACAGAAAACGGAATCAAAACTCTCATCCTTGATGGGTAGTCGTTGAATATCACCGATGGAATCGACGGAAGCCCCCCTGATATCGATGGAATGGTAGGAGGAACAATGCCTTTCCATTAAAAACTTATAGGAAAGTCTTCCCGCACCGGCATCCAGAAGACGTCCCTTCACATACTTGCTGAAGACAGGCAACAGTGGCTTTAGAAGAGACAGTGAAGCCGGCGTGAGATAAAAATATTCCATTGTTCCGGAATATTTATCGGAGATGATTTTCCCGGCCTTTTTCAGTTTCCTGTACAACTCAGGCTACTCCCCACTCATTATCAACATGACAGATGCTATCCTCTTCAATTCCCATGTTCTTCAGGATCTCAAGAAGCTCAGCTCCCTTTTTCAAAGAGCTTATTATTATTCTGTCATATTCAAATTGATTGAGATCATCCATTGGGAAAACAGTATGGCGGAAAAATTTCCTGTCGCCAGGGTCTATATCGATAACCCCTGACAACTCCATATCTGTTTCCTGCAAGGAAAGACAGGCGATTTCGGCGACCTCATCGACTCCACAAAAAAGTACTTTTTTCACGCCACTTTTTTCCAGCTGCCTGAACATTGTGGAGAAATCTTTTCTTACATTGGTATAGAGATTCGTAAAATAATGAAGATGTTGATAGGTGAGACGGCTTTTTTCTGCAATGCCTTTTGGCGTCAATAAATATGAATACCGATTTTTGGGAAAAGAGCTAACTCTCACGTAACCTTTTGCTATCATATTTTTGATATAGGAATTGACAAGGCCGAGTGCAATGCCCATTTTTTTGCTCAAATCCCGCTGTGAAAGAGCCTCGTCCTTGGACAGTTCTTCGAGGAGAAGAAGAGAGCGATAGGAGATA
>JADFVM010000112.1 GCA_015222555.1 Pseudomonadota bacterium | reverse complement strand
CTCCTCCGGCCTGGGTGTTGATGATCCAAACTACACAATGGAAACCGATGCCACAACAATAGCCGCGAATGTAAAACATACTGTGGGCGAGATCTGGGATCACACAATCAAAGCATCTTTAACCTCTGAGAAGTATAAACTCATTGAAGGAGATCCAGATCCCTTCAACTGGTACAATAGCAACATAGAAACAAAAGTCAAAATCCTAGACTGGCAAAATAATTTCTACCTTCTCGATGAAGCCCACACCATCACCGCCGGGGTAGAATATGAGAAAGCCGAAGCTGAAAACAAATCAGCCTCTATCGACCATTCTATATCCAACAAGGCTATTTACTTGCAGGACAAGATATCACTTGTAGATAGTAAGTTGAACTTGCTGGTAGGCATGAGATATGATGATCACAAAAAATTTGGTAGCGAGACGACCTATCGAGTTGCCGCATCATACCTTATAGATAAAACAGCCACAACATTGAGGAGTAGTTACGGGAAAGCTTTCAAGGCGCCCACACTTAACGACCTCTATTACAATAATCCCGGTGTTGGCAGGGGCAATCCGAATCTGGAGCCCGAAGAATCAAAAGGTTACGATCTAGGTATAGAGCAGGAACTGATAGGTAAGCTTGTTATCTTTTCAGCAAGCTATTTCAGGAATGATTTCACAGATCTTATTGAATGGGTAGAGTATGCCCCATGGCTGTACGAGCCTCAAAATGTTGCAGAAGCTAACACAAAAGGCTGGGAGTTGGGTCTTGAAGTTAAAGCTGTTGAAAATTTAATTATTGGAGCCTCCTTTACCAGGACCGATACGGAAGATGAAGCAAAGAAAAGAGAATTGATCAGAAGGCCTGAAAAGAAGGGAAGTCTTTCACTTAACTGGAATCCCGGCAGAGCTAACTTTAATCTGAGAGCTAATTATGTTGGGAAAAGAGTCAATAACTACGGTTTCTTTTCAGGCAATCCTGTATGGCTTGACTCATACAAGAAAGCCGACTTTGCCGCATCCTATGATATTACAGATAATATCAACCTTTTTGCCAGAGTGGAGAACCTGACAAACAGGGAGTATGAAGAAGTGAAGGATTACGGTACGGCAGGAAGATCCTATTATGGCGGTCTGAAGGCAACCTTCTAAACAGATTTTGCCCTCCCGAAAGGGAGGGCACTATTAAAGGATCCACATGTTTAACCTTAAAAAAGCATTTGTCATATCTATTGCCATGCATGGCCTTGCCATGCTTGTGATTATGTACGCCATTTCACCTTTAAATCTGACCGGCAATCCAGAAGGAGAACGAATTCTTCTAGTTGATCTCGTGGCAAAAAAGATCTCATCCGCAGCAAAGTCGTCAAGCTTTAATTCCGATAAAATAGAGTCAAAAAAAGCGGCATTTAAAAGCAAGGCTCTTTTACTGAAAGCTCAAAATAGGTTAACTAAAAAAGTGGATGAAGCAGATAGGATTAAAGATGTTAACACTGAAGATATAAGCCCGCCCATAGATCCTGAGACAATGCCTTCAGTGAAGAATGCCAGCCTTGTCAATAGGGATAGGCCAGAAAAAGAAAGCAAAATGAGCCGGGCCATGACAGGCAGCGGCTCTCCCTCAACAGCAAAAACTGATGGACCTGTTAAGCAACAAGCCCTCGGATCAGATTTTATCCCCCTTATCCTCTCCAAAATTGAAGCGGCCAAGATTTACCCAAAGTCGGCCATCAGGCGAGGCCTTGAAGGTGCAGCCACAATAAAGTTCAGGATCCGCACCGATGGCCAGGTGGATGAGGTTAATCTAGTTGAGTCTTCCGGATTTGATGTATTGGACAGGGCCTCCATCAAGGCCATCAAAAAAGCGGCCCCCTTTCCCTATGTCGATTTCTGGCTTAAGGTGGCCGTCAACTTCAAACTAACATAGATATTATTCAAGGAGATTTTCATGTCAGAAATAACAACCATTGCCGAATCAATAAAGCCGCTGGATGAATCCTTTTTTACGGCAGCCAATGAACGTCTAGACTCTCTCACCAAACCAAGGGGAAGCCTTGGCACGCTGGAAGTCATCGCATCAAGAATCGTTGCCATCTGCGAAGACCCCAGACCGCTTCTGGATAAAAAGATCATATTTACCTTTGCAGGCGATCATGGCGTCACCGATGAGGGGGTTTCTGCCTTTCCTAAAGAGGTGACGCCCCAGATGGTCTTTAATTTTCTGGCCGGAGGGGCAGCCATCAATGTCCTGGCCAGGCAGGCAGGCGCAGATGTGGCGGTTGTCGATATCGGTGTCGATTATGATTTTGGTGACGCCGAAGGGCTCATCCAGAAAAAGATTGTTTCAGGCACAAAAAACATGGCCACGGGGCCGGCCATGACACCGGAGGAAGCCGGGAGGTGTGTTGAGGTTGGCATTGACCTGGCTTTGGAGTATGCCGACAGGGGTTACAAACTATTCGGTACGGGTGAAATGGGCATCGGAAACACAACACCCTCCAGTGCAATCATCGCCTGCCTTTCCGGACTTTCACCAAGGGAGGTTACCGGAAGGGGCACGGGTGTTGATGATGCAGCCTTTGAGAACAAGATAAAGGTGATAGAAAAAGCGCTTGAGGTAAATAGTCCGAATAAACAAGATGCCATGGATGTTCTTGCAAAGGTGGGTGGCGCTGAGATCGGGGGCATTGCGGGCCTTTGCCTGGGCGCCGCATCAAGACGAATTCCCGTATTAGTAGACGGCTTCATTTCAACGGCCGGCGCCCTGATAGCCACTGAAATTGAGCCCAAGGTAAGAGACTATCTTTTCGCTTCCCATAAATCCGTGGAAAGGGGCCATCAGGCCATGCTTGAGTTGATGAATCTTAAACCGCTTCTTGACCTTGACCTCAGGCTGGGCGAAGGAAGCGGAGCTGCATTGGGAATGAACATTGTGGAGGCGTCATTAAGAATTTACAAGGAAATGGCTACCTTTGCCGAGGCCAGCGTGTCGGAAGAAGAAAAGTCAAATCAGGAAAAGCAGGCAAATTAGGAAGCCCCTTTTCCATCTAGCTGACTCACTATTCCCCTCCTTAGCAAGGAGGGGATCAAGGGGAGGTCATTAAATCATGACAAAAAAATTCACATTCATAACCGGTGGCAGCCGAAGCGGCAAGAGTTCCCACGCGTTGAAGCTGGCAGAATCGCTGGGTGAAAAACGCCTCTACCTTGCCACGGCCCAGGCCCTTGATGATGAGATGGCCGAGCGGATTGCTCACCACAAGAAGGAGCGGGGTGATGGCTGGAATACTATTGAAGAGCCTCTAAATATTGCAGAGGTGATTGGAAAATTAGATATATATGATTCGGTTCTTTTAGATTGCCTGACGCTTTGGCTCTGCAATGTGATGCATGAAGAAGAGTCGGATGAAAAAGTTATTGAAAGGATAGATAATTTACTTAATGCCTGTAAGGGATGCAAAACAAAGCTTATCGTCATTTCCAATGAAACCGGTTCGGGAATCATACCTGCCGATCCTCTTTCAAGACGCTTTTCCGATCTGGCAGGCCTGATGAACCAGAAGATGGCAGCAGCAGCAAGTCAGGTAATTCTGACCGTCTCCGGCATTCCCATGACGATTAAAGGATAAAGGTGAAACAATTTTTTACAGCCCTTGGTTTTCTGACACTTATTCCCTATCCCAAAAGCACCGATTTTGAAGGAAAGGCCCTTGGCCGATCCATGGCTATTTTCCCGCTCGTCGGTTTATTACTGGGAGTTATTCTTCTACTCCTCAATTCATTATTATCCCCCTATCTGCCTGAAAGACTTGTTAATATCATCATCATTGCCACACTGATTATCGTCACAGGCGGTCTGCATATGGACGGCTTCGTGGATACGCTGGACGGTATTGGCGGAGGAAATAACAAGGAACGCATCCTGACAATTATGCGAGACAGCCGGGTTGGCGCCTTTGGTGCAATTGGACTCATCCTTCTTCTTCTAATAAAGTGGGAGGCACTGAACAGCATCGGTGGTGAAACGAGGGGTGCAGCCCTTTTGCTTATGCCTGTTATCAGCCGCGGCGGCCAGGTACTTTTGACCTATCTTTCACCCTACGCGAGGACGGAAGGAGTGGGCCGGCCCTTTGCAGATGGGCTGGACAAGAGTGCACTAACAGTCGCTATTGCCATCACTTTAATCCTGTCACTTTTCCTAGGCGGCCTTGCGGGGATTTTCGTTGCTGTCATGGCAGGCCTCTTTACGCTCTGGTGGTCGAGGTTTTTTATTAGGAAGATTGATGGTATTACCGGGGATGTGATTGGTGCATTAAATGAACTGCTGGAAGTGATGGTTCTGTTCTTCTTCGCCTTTATTTAAGTTGACTTGAGGTGAGGAGCGAGACGTTAGGAGCGTCCTGATTAATCCAATTGTAACATGACTATACTTCATTAAAGACTTGATAGTACTTAACTGTTCCGCTTATACCTTTCAAAGCACCCTTCTGTAACTCCTTTACCATAAAAACTTCTGGTGGGACATCATATTCAGATTTGATCCCAAAATTTACAGATGGCACAAAACCAAACTGAGGATAATAATCAGGATGTCCAAGTACCACGACAGCCCCATACCCGACCTTTTCACAGGCTTTCAATCCCTCGTTTATCAGTTGTTTGCCTGCACCTTTCCTTTGCCAATTAGGTAATACAGCCATAGGTGCCAGGCCCATTATCTTGATATCCCCATCCATCGTAACTGGGCTGAATAAAATATGGCCAATTACTTCCCCATTCTCTTCAGCTAATAGTGAAATCAACTCAACACCACTGTTTCGTAAAGACTCAACTAGGTTTGCTTCTGTGTTTGCTTCAAAAGCTTTAAGGTGAACTTTTCTAATTTTCTCTATATCACCAGGCTGTTCGAATCGGATATTCATACAGTTTCATTACTTGTTGTACAATATTTGCGCTAAGCCGCAGTTAAAACACAACTGCGTATTAACAGTCGATTTTTCAGCCACTGGTAATGTTTTTTTCTTTGTCCTCTTTACGAGGCCTGGGCCATATTTTTATGCCGATGAATCCCCAAAAACTAGTGTATAGAATAGACTCGAAAGGCCCTATAAAAATGGCTGTGAATACCAAATTAGCACTATCTGCCGTTGCATAAGCACGTTCCTGTTCGGTCTTTGCTATTTCATTACGAGTCTTCCATTTCTTTTCAACCGACAAATTACAAAGTGAATAAGTCGTGATTAAGGAAATAATGACTCCAATGATCATCAAATTTTTTTTACGCATTGAGGTAAAGAATAGCATTATCACAGCAGGGGCAATTAAAGATAAATACCAAAACAAATTATATCGGGCTGCAATTAGATGTTCCATTGTTTATAATAATGTGTGAGGTTCAAATGAGTAATGACAATATTGACCAGGTACAGCATGGTCGCCCTCTTCAAATTTAAAGGACACACAGTCCACGCCCTTGACTGATGTAATAGAATACGTTACTGATGCCATGTAGGATAAGGCACCACTAGATCCCATCCTCTGCGTGAGTTGTTCAGCATCATCAATGCCAATGAATACAATATTATTTTCCTTTTTTTGAAATACTACTTTAGGGAGACCAGATTTCGTAAATTCATTATTTAATTCCGATATGAGTGTTTGCACGTCAGCGGCTTTCAGTGGCTTTTTGTATATTGGATAAATATCTGTATCTTCCGTACTCCATAGCCCTGTTTCATAACCCTCAATTAGTGCTTCAATGCGTTTTACCATTTCTTTTTTCTGATTATTAAATTTCTTAACTTCCTCTACAAGCTCTTAGTTTTGTGCAAGCAACTCTTTGTTACTTCTTTGAAGTTCATTTATCTCAGCTTGAAGTTGTATTATTTCTTTTTTTGACGTCTCAGTCTCGCCTGTTTGTAAATTAGGAATTTCTTGAGTCTGAGGTTTTGAGTTATCGCACCCAAGAATGTTAATGAGGAAAAAAATTACTATAAGGAGAAGACTTGGCCTGCATTTTGTTATATATGTTTTCATAAATTTAAAGATCTTACTCAACTCAGGGACTTGCAGTGGCCTGTTATATTTTCTCACTGTTTTCTTGACGTAGAGCTTGAGGTCCCCAAGGCATTACTTTCCATTTCTTCTGATCTTTTGTAGCTGGGAACGGTGTTTTTATTTCCAGTTCATTTGATTTGACTTTATACATCTCGTCATCTCCGAGATCACGAAACAAGAAATAATGAGGGAAAAGGGGACGGTTGTACTAGCTCAGTAATTCGGTAACTTTTTGGAGTTTATCAAAAGGTGTTTCATAATTCAATCCACCATGTTTTCTGAGGTGGTTATATTCGAAAAGATAATTGCCGAGATTTAGGACCAAATCTTCCTTAGAATCAAATGAGTGGGGATAGAATAATTCGTTCTTTATGATTTTCCAGAAGGCCTCAATTTTACCATTCGTTTGAGGTCTGTATGGTCTGGTATAGATATGCTTTATTCCTAGCTCATGGCACATTGTTTCGAAAGGATGTTCTCTGTCAAGAGAACCTTTGAACTCAGGCCCATTGTCGGACATGATCTTTTCGAATTCAAAATTATACATCTGCTTAAACCATGAAAGCGAACGGGCCAGGAAGTAGGTCATAGTTGATGCTTTTTTATCTTTTACGATCTCGGCGTAGGTGATTCTTGTGCAGTCATCACAAAGTCCTACAACATAGAGCTCCTTGGTTTTAAAAGAGCACCTGATATCTTTGGGAATCTTTGTCATATCAATATGAGCAAGTTCCCCTGGGGCCTTTTTTTCATAACGCTTGATGATTTTCTTCTGTGATTCGTTAAGAGGATAACGTGACTTTATCCTGTCCATTGTCGCAGAAGAAGGCGTTTTGTCCAGATAATGAGGTTTGAATAATAGAACTAGCTCATAACGGTTTGACCCGAATTGACGATAGGCCTTGATAATGTTCCGTTCTATATCTTTAGGCGTTCGTCTCGAACCAGGTCGTGGTCCCCTTTTGTCAGGAAGAAGGGATTCATTTGTTTTATTCCCTTCAATCCATTTTATATAATAACGCCTTAGTTCTTTTGTACTTATATGGTGAGCTTCACAAAGATTCTTTATAAATTTAAACGGTCGTGGCTCAATTTTAGCTTTCGTTCTTTCGTATTCTTTTAAAATTGGAATCCAGCGCTTTACAATAACTTGATCTGAGTGTTTACATTAGGTGCCTCCCTTGGCTTGCTTTAATATACCAAAAGTGTTACCTAATTACTGAGCATCAACAACGGTTCTCTTTTACTGTTCGTCACCCATTGGCAAAAACTTTGAGAATTAACTCTGGGAACAATCATAAATCATATGCACTTATTCGCTTTTATCTCCACCCAGAAATGCCTTCACATCCTCCCCAAACTGTTCATACCACTCTCTTCCCATTCGTTTCAGATTATCGATATTCCCCTGTGAAACATCATCAAGATCATCATTGCAATAAATAAGGGGCCCATCGACCCGGATGTAATTATCACCCAAAATCTGTTTGCAATGATAATCGGTTGCCGTTGTATTGCCGGCAAACAGATGATCGATGAGGCCGTTCTTAAGCCAGCCGATTCCACCCCATCCTTGTGATGCCTTACCTACTTCATCCGCCTTCGACTTGCCGCGGATCTGAATTCCCGTACCTATTGACAACAACTTTATTTTATCCGGTCTATGTGTCTTTAGCACTTCAGCCAGGGCGCACATGGAGGGATTATTCGCTGACAGGCCGCCATCAACAAGCCAGCGATTAGGGTCATCTTTACTTTTTACGGTGGGGAAATAGGTGGGTGCCGCAGTTGTTGCGTCTGCCACTTCAAGCAGTTTGGGATTGTACTCCGCGTCAGCCCCCCCTTTGCTTTTAAAAACGACTATTTGCCTTAAAATAATATCATAGGCTGTGATGAGCACAGATTTATCAACATCCAGTATTCGTTTATCCTTGAAAACTTTTTTTAAAATTTTCTTTTTCCCTTTTCCATCATATTTAGGCTGATTTTGTATCGGCAAATGTTCATCCCAAAATGATTTGTCCATCATGGTTTGCGCGTTATCAGCGCTATAGAGATGGACACAGTTTTCACCTGTCGCCTTGTTGGCTGCAATGTTAAGTGCGATTAACGCGCCCGTGCTCGTCCCTGCAAAGAGATCAAATTTATCATAAAGTGCGCTTTCCATCTCTTTTTCTAATTGCGAAAGAAACATGGCCGTGGCAAGACCGCGAATGCCTCCACCGTCGAGTGATAAGATATTAATTGTCTTCGACATATTGCTTTACCTCTTACTATATTCAAGCGGATTGCTGTCTAGATTGTCCCTCAAATTAACGATGTGCAATCTATATCACAAACAAAAAGAAAATGTACGACACATATTGCTTAATTTGCGTCATATATTGCGGTTTTGTGTTTTTCCGGGGGAAAATGGGCTCAGGGATTAAAGGATTAGTGAGGAGGGATTATATGGGAAGAGAGTTGAGACTCGGGAGCCCTTTTAAGGCTCAGGCGCCGATGAGTCGCTGGCCGTGGGGGCTTTTTGTTGAGATCATGGTGGTTGTTTCGCAGCGGGGGCATGCGAGAATGGTCGAGGTATTTCGCCATATGGTATATAAGAGGCCGGGAACGAGAAAGCAGAGCCACAGGAGTATCTCCGTTTTGTTTCTACCTCTTCTGTATTTAATCGGCTTGTCTGAGCAGCAGCAGACGGTGCAGACATATTTGGGCATGGGCATTGGGGACTCCTTGCTTGCAATTAATTATGTTATAAGAATTCATACTTTTCTTTGACGGCCAAAGAACAAGTATGCAAAAGAAAAGCCGCCCAAAAACTGGGCCGTTGGCTCCACTCGTTCCACAGTTGCCTTCGGCGGGCGCAAAAACTCGCTTCGCTCAAACAGTTTGTGCCCTTATCCCTCAGCCAACAGCTTCACTCGGCTCAGTTTTAACGGGAAGTAAAACCAAATCCTTCCAGGATAAATTAAGCCTTAGACAGGGCCTTTTTCACAATGGTGTTGATTTCATCCAGAATTTCTTCCGGTTTTTTATTGTGCATATTGGCGGTCTGCTCAATAGTCTCAACAGCCATACCGGGGCAGGTAAAACATTCTCCGCCATAGTTTCTTTCCAGAACAATTTTAGTTTCAGGATAGACCTGCACCATATGCCCCACAGGGGTCTGAAGGGTAATGAGGTCACCCCTTTTGATGGACAGCTGTGCCTGTGGTACTTCAGGGGCGGCTTCAACAGCCTGTCCCTGTGATTCTCCCTCTGCTATGGGGCCGTTCAGTTTTTTCAGAAGATCATCGACGTTAATCCCTCTGATCTGGCAGGCTGTCTTTAATACCAGTTTTTCACCCATGGTTTTTCTTTTTTCAGGATCGGCCAGCGCTTTAAAGCCGGCATTAATAAAAACGTTGAGAGTTCCCGGCTTTTTCTCAAGGACTTCGCTGATCTTCATGCTGGCTGTGATGACAAAGGTTTCTTGTGCCCCTTCTGCTTTCGGCTCCGGCGAGGGGGCCGATGCTAGGACTGGCGCTGAGCCGGGTGCCCTTCTCGGCGTCAGCAAAAGCACAGGAATAATGTTAATGGCAAAGAGAAAAACGGCCAGAGTACTGAATCCGGCAGACATCTCAAAGAGTTTTTCGGCAATAAGGGCGTCGGCTTCTGTATAGCCGCCGGCAAGAAAGGCGATAAGCATACCAATGAGGCCGATGGTAGCAAAATAGAAATGGACTGGAATCAGCATGGGATACTTAATGGTTTTTCCCATAAAGCGGGGTAGGATGTGATATGCCACACCAAAGACCATCATGGCCATAAAGCCGAAAAGATTTAAGTGAATATGGACAAACCTGAACTGAGGATCAAGGGCATGACTTGCCATCATAACACCCATCACTGTCCCGATGAGAAGATAGATTACACTTGAAATAATAAACATGCGTGGATATTTATCCATTAATAAACCTCTTTTTTACTTTAAATTATTTGCCTTTTATTTAGACTGGAATAGACTTGAGTTATTCCCTTTATTCTTTATTGCTTTCATTGCTGTGCTTTTTTTTGCCGAATAGTCTGGCGCCAATAATTCCGACTTCATAAAGCAGCATGAGCGGGAATGCCATCAGTATCTGCGTGACAACATCCGGCGGTGTTAATATGGCTGACGTTATAAAGGCGCCTATTATGACATATTTCCTGTTTTTTGTAAGCATCTCAAGGGGGATTAGCCCTACTTTATTTAAAAATATAATAAAAACGGGGAGTTCAAAGGCCACTCCAAATGCCAGGAGCAGTTTAATGGAAAAAGTCAGATATTCCTTCATGGCAGGCAGCGCCGTTATGTTTTCCGTATTAAAGCTTAAGAAAAACTTGAAGGCGAAGGGAAAGATGACGAAATAGCCGAAGAGGGCGCCAGTGATAAAAAAGAGGACGGAAAAGAAGGTAAAGGGCAAAATATATCTTTTCTCACTACTGTATAGCCCCGGGGAGATAAAGGCCCAGAGCTGATAAAAAATGACAGGTGAGGCCAGCATGATTCCAGAAATGAGAGAGACCTTTAAATAGGTAAAAAACCCCTCTGAAAGACCGGTAAAGATCATTGTGTTTTGATCAGGTAAAACCGCGAAGAGCGGGAGAGTCAGGATCTTGAAAAGATGAGCTGAAAAATTATATGAAACAATGAAGCCTATGCCTGCGGCGGCAAGGCAGATGATCAACCTTTTTCTTAATTCGGCAAGATGTTCAGTTAAGGGTGTAACGTTTTCGTCAATGTGGTTTTCTTTTTCAGCTGTCCCTTTGCCCACCTCAGTGCCCCTCCCCCTCCATCATGGTGATTGTGTGAGGAATGAGATTGACCACCGCCTCCAATGATTCCGTTGCACCTTTCACGCTGCCGGGAAGATTAATAATGACCGTCTGCCCACGAATGCCGCTAAGCCCCCGCGTTAAATAAGCCCGGTCTGTTTTTTTACCCCCTTCGAAGCGGATCAATTCGGAAAATCCGGGCAGGGTTTTATCAATGACGGCAGCCGTTGCTTCAGGTGTAACATCTCGTGGCCCAGGGCCTGTTCCTCCCGTCGTCAGGATAAGATCCAGCTTTTCATCGGCCCAGCTGATCAGTGTGTCGGTAATTTTATTTGTATCATCGGGGATGACGGCATATCTTGAAACAGCATATCCTCTTTCTTCAAGAAGCTCTTTTAGCGCCTTCCCACTTTGATCCTCCGATTCAGTCCTTGAGTCGGAAAGTGTCAGAATACCTACATTTAAAACTCTGTTTAAAGCCATCTGTATTGTTCCTCATTTATATATTTATCGCTGCCTTAAAATCCCTCTTCATTATTTTAAGGGCTGAAACTCTCTACAAGCAACATTAGTAGAAAATCTATAGATGGACTATGAGTCTGCTATCTTTAATTTCGTTTAAGCGACTTTTTAATGTTCAATGGGATTATCCAGGAGTAACGCAAATTTTGAGGTGATGTTGAAACAGGAAAATAGACTGCATTTACTAAGTGTGAAAAATTGATCCTTTGCCGCCGGCAGGTTGATCACTATTCATCCGCATGCATTTCCACAAAATCACCTATCCTTTTACGGTCCTCCTCTGAAATTTCCGTAAATTTGAGACCCACGCCTTTAGCAAAAAGATCAGAATGCGTCGTCATACGCCAGACAACCTTTCCCTTGGCATGAATCACTTTGGAATTTCCCGGCAGGTTGAAATTGACCTCAAGCTCGGCCCCCATTTCAGGCGGATTGTTATGTTCAATAAAAAGCCCGCCCTGACCGACCTGCTTCATATAGGATTCCATAAAACACTCAGCGCTACTATACTCCGCCTTGATTTCAACTGTTGCTCTCGGGAATTCTCGTTTACCTATTTGATCTTCTTCACTCATTAAATACCCCCCTGTTTCACACTTCAGCCTGTTTTTTCTATAATTTCCCGGGCCTTGCTCAGCGCTTCATCAAGCCTTGAAGGGTCTTTCCCTCCTGCCTGGGCCATATCAGCCCTTCCACCGCCCTTACCTCCAACAATAGAAGCAATCTCTCCAATAATCTTACCCGCATTGAAACGATTTGTCAGGTCATCTGTCACCCCGGCGATAAGAGATACCTTGTCTTCCTCGGCGCTTCCCAGGATAACGATGCCCGAGCCGATTTTTGACTTGAAGCTATCCATCAGTGTTCTCAGTGTTTTCCCGTCTACATCTTCTACCTTTGAAGATAACAGCTTTACGCCCTTAATTTCCACAACATTGCCCATCAAGTCAGACGTACCGGAAGAGGCGAGTTTTTCTTTCAGCTTATCAAGTTCAGCTTCAAGGTTTTTTTGTCGCAAGATCAATGATTCGACTTTTTTCCCGATCTCGCCTGCTGTTCCCTTAACGAGTTCGCCCACCTCTTTTAATTCCTCTTCTTTTTTCACGCCCACCTTATAGGCCATATTGCCGGTGATGGCCTCGATTCTTCTCACGCCGGCGGCAATCCCCCCTTCTGAAACAATTTTAAAGGGGCCGATGTCACCCACCCTGGATACATGTGTTCCACCACAGAGTTCCATGGAAAAATCGGGTACTGTAACAACCCTGACTTCATCGCCATACTTTTCCCCAAAAAGCGCAGTGGCGCCCTTCGCTTTTGCTTCATGAATGGAAAGAACTTCTGTAGCAACAGATTGGTTTTTCCAGATTTCGTGATTGACAATCTCTTCTATCCTTTGAAGCTCTCGCGGGGACAGTGCTGCAAAATGCGTGAGGTCAAAACGAAGCCGGTCCTTTTCCACAAGAGACCCCGCTTGCTTAATATGATCACCCAGTACCATTTTAAGGGCGGCATGGAGGAGATGGGTTGCCGTATGGTTGCGGGCCGTGTCTTTTCTTGATGCCTCATCGACCTTCAGCTCAACGGAAGATCCCTCTTCAAGAAAGCCTTCCTTAACCCGTCCCCTGTGGACAATGAGGTTGCTGAGCGGTTTTTGAGTGTCCACTATCTCCACCCTTGCACCTGTAGAGGTGGTGATTATTCCTGAATCGCCACTCTGACCACCGGATTCGCCGTAAAAGGGTGTAACATCGGTAATGATTTCAAGCTCTTCTCCCTGCCCGACGCAAGCGACTTTTTCACCCTTTTTTATTAGAGCAACAACCTTTGCAGACGTTTCAAGCTTATCGTAACCAACATAAATAGTTTCCCCATGAGAAAGCGTTTTTGCTATCCGGGAATAAACAGGAGAGGCCTTGTCCTCTCCTGAGCCCGACCAGGCCTGGCGTGCCGTTGTCTTTTGCTTTTCCATGGCGGCATTAAAGCCGTCAATATCTGCCGCAATGCCCCTGTCTTTGAGAATATCCTCGGTAAGGTCCAGGGGAAAACCGTAAGTATCGTAAAGTTTGAAGGCCACATCACCGGGAAGAAGAGATGACTTCATATCCTCAAGCTTTTGAATCTCATCTTCAAGAAGGCTGAGGCCATGCTCCAGCGTTGACAGGAAGCGCTCTTCTTCATTGAGAATGACCTTGGAGCAGAAATCCCTCGTTTCATGTAATTGAGGATAGGCCTCGCCCATTTCATCAACAGCGGCGCCTGCGGTGAGGTAGAGGAAGGGGTCCGTCAGCCCCAGTTGTCGCCCATGTCGCGCGGCCCGTCTCATTATCCGCCGAAGGACATAACCCCTTCCCTCATTGGCGGGAAGAACGCCGTCGGAGATTAGAAAAGTGACGGCCCGTATGTGGTCGGCGATGACCCTGATGGAGATATCATCCTCCTCATTGCTGCCATAGCTTTTTTCACTGACCTCTTCAATGTGCTTAATTATTCCCCCGAAAAGATCGGTATCGAAATTGCTGGTTTTCCCCTGTACCACGGCGGCGAGACGTTCCAGTCCCATGCCGGTGTCGATGCTTGGTCTCGGCAGGGGCGAGAGTTTCCCCGAACTATCCCTGTTATACTGCATAAAAACGAGGTTCCACACCTCGAGATAGCGATCACAGTCACATCCCACATTACATTCCGGCCTTCCACATCCAACAGTTTCTCCCTGGTCGAAGTGAATTTCAGAGCAGGGGCCGCAGGGGCCGGTATCGCCCATTGACCAGAAATTATCTTTTTCTCCACAGCGGACAATCTTATCACCGGGCAGGCCGATATTGTTTTTCCATATTTCTGCCGCATCGTCATCATCACTAAAAATGGTGACAAGCAGTCTTTCCTCGGGCAGCTTCAATACCTTAGTGAGATATTCCCAGGCCAGTTCTATCGCCCTGTCCTTGAAGTAGTCACCAAAGGAAAAATTTCCCAGCATCTCAAAAAAGGTATGATGACGTGCCGTTCTGCCTACATTTTCCAGATCATTGTGTTTCCCCCCCGCCCTGAGACACTTTTGGACACTTACGGCCCTTGCATAGTCTCTTTGTTCCTCCCCCAGGAATACACTTTTAAACTGAACCATGCCCGCGTTGGTGAAAAGAAGAGTGGCATCTCCATGAGGCACCAGCGATGAACTGCCGACAATGCTGTGGTCCCTGTCTGAAAAAAACTTTAGAAAATTATCTCTTATCTCTTTCCCTGTCATTAAGCTCCTGTAGTACTACCTGAATGGTCTCCCACCCATATCCCCTGGATTGTAAATATCTGCCCAGACGTCCCTTGTCAGCGGGGTCCTTCAATAGCGACCTTTTTTTCTTTAGAACCAGTTCTTTTGCAATTTCCTTTTCATCGATTTGTGAGAAAAGATGGTCAGTGACTTTTTTTACCGTCTCTGAATGAATCCCTTTTTTTTTAAGTTTATCCGCAATATAATAAATACCGCATCCCTTGGCATTGACGAGATCTTTTGCCAGTTTGCCGGCAAACTCATGATCATCAAGAAATTTAAGTTCTTTCAGTCTTTCAATGACTTCCTCTGTAGTGGCCGAATCATAGCCCTTTTGAAAGAGCTTTTGGCGAACTTCATAGACAGATCTTGGCTGATAGGAGAGAAATTTAAAGGCCGTCTCCTTTGCCTTTTCCAGCTCAGAAGCGCTCAATCTCCAGGCCTTCCTTCTTTTCCTTCTTCTTTTCCCCGGATTTATCAAACTCGTCCCAGCTCAGGTCGCTGCTGGAAGATACCCCTTTTATCTTCAGGGCGAAGTCAGCCGGGTTTGTTGCATGTCTTAAGGCCTCTTCATAGGTGATGAGTTTCTGCTTGAGAAGCTGCATTAACGATTGATCAAAGGTCTGCATGCCGTAAGACGTAAATCCTGCTGATATGGCTTCACGAATCTGCTTCGTCTTTTCCGGGTCTGCGATACATTCCTTGATTCTTGCAGAACTGACCATGACCTCTACGGCCGGAACACGCTGTTTACCATCGGCATGGACAACAAGACGCTGCGATATTATGCCCTTTATAACGCCTGCCAGCGCTGTTCTGGTTTGCTGCTGGTAGTTTGGCGGGAATGCAGATAATATCCTGTTAATGGTTTCCTGGGCATCGATGGTATGAAGGGTTGATAGAACGAGATGCCCCGTTTCTGCTGCTGTGAGAGCAATCTCTATGGTTTCCAGGTCTCTCATTTCTCCCACCAGTATAACGTCCGGATCCTGTCTTAAGGCACTTCTCAATGCCGTGGCAAAATCCGCCGTATCAAAGCCGACTTCTCGCTGGTTTACAATGCTTTGTTTATCGCGGTGAAGAAACTCGACAGGATCCTCAATGGTCATAACGTGTGCCGTCCGGTGTGAATTAATATAATCAATGATGGAGGCCAGCGTTGTTGACTTACCGCTTCCCGTGGTCCCTGTTACGAGAATGAGCCCTCTTTGTTCCTTTGCCAGCCTTTCAATTACCTTTGGCAGGTGAAGTTCCTCAAAGGGTTTTATCTGGAAGGGGATGACTCTTAACACAGCGCCGATGGTTCCCCTTTGCTGAAATACATTAACCCTGAACCTTCCTAGTCCCGCTACACCATAGGCAAAGTCAAGTTCATTTTTTTCTTTGAACTGCACCTTTTGTATGTCATTCATGGTGGAGTAGACAAGCTTGGACATCTCCTCGGGGGAAAGTCTCTCTCCATTTTTAAGCGGCAGGAGGACGCTGTTGATTCTGAAAATAGGCGGCATCCCCACTTTAAGATGAATATCTGACGCGCTGTTATTCACTGCTACCTTTAAGATGTCATTCAGTTCCATATAACTACTCCCTTATAAAGAAACTTACGCAGTCGCCTCTGCTGCAGCTGGCGCCTTTTTGCCCCTGCTGAGACCGTAATGATTGAGAATCTTTTCTTCCACACTTAGTGCAGCATCAGGATTCTCCTTAAAATAGGTCTTCGCATTTTCCCTGCCCTGGCCGATTCTATCTCCCTCAAGGGAGTACCATGAGCCACTTTTTTCCACCACACCGATCTCTGCCCCGATATCGACAAGTTCCCCTTCTTTGGAAATCCCCTCGCCATACATAATGTCAAAGATGACTTCCTTGAAAGGAGGGGCCACCTTGTTTTTAACCACCTTCACCTTGGTCTGACTTCCCAGGACATCCTGCCCCTGTTTAATGGCGCCGGCCTTTCTGATGTCCATTCTAATGGAAGAATAAAACTTGAGGGCATTTCCCCCCGTTGTCGTTTCAGGGTTTCCAAACATAACACCAATTTTCATTCGGATCTGGTTAATAAAGATGAGGGCCGTCCCGGACTTGCTGATAGTGCCCGTCAGTTTTCTTAGTGCCTGCGACATTAATCTTGCCTGAAGACCCATATGCGAGTCACCCATCTCGCCTTCAATTTCAGCCCTGGGAACAAGAGCGGCGACAGAGTCAATGACCAGGACATCAACGGCAGCGCTTCTTACCAGCATTTCTGCAATTTCAAGGGCCTGTTCCCCCGTATCGGGCTGGGAGATTAAAAGATCTTCGGCCTTTACCCCCAGCCTTTGTGCATAGGAAATATCCAGCGCATGTTCAGCATCGATAAAGGCAACGATACCGCCTGTTTTTTGCGCCTCCGCAGCTATATGGAGGGCCAGCGTTGTCTTTCCTGATGACTCGGGCCCGAATATTTCTATCACTCTTCCTCTTGGAACTCCACCCACCCCAAGGGCAACGTCGAGCCCGATAGAGCCGGAGGGAATGGTCTGAATATTCTCATAGATTGCATCACCATCCATTCTCATAATGGCGCCCTTGCCAAACTGGCGCTCGATCTGGCTCAGGGCAAGATCAATTGCCTTTTCCTTGTTTCCGTCAGTACCCATCTATACCTCCTGCTCATTTTCCCCTTTGAAGGGGAAGGATTTTAATTTTGTATATACCGCACCATCAGGTTTTAGATCACTTTTATAAAGGTGAACAAAATTAGCCCTGAAGTGAGGCATATCTGAAAAGTTTATTTCTGAAAATAATTGTTCCAGGTTTTTTAGTTTTCTACCGCCTTTATATGATTTTACTCTGCCCAATGTCAAGTGAGGGGTATAGGCCCGCTTCTCTTCCGGAAAGCCGATGGCGGCACAACTTTTTTCTATTCCTCTCTGCAGGGCAGTCAACTTATCTGTTTCACCGTCCAAAGCCACCCAGACAATCCTTGGATGTTTTAGATCTGGGAAAACGCCCACGCCGTTGAGGTTTAAATCTATGGCCTGGCCCGATGAACATAAGGGGCCCAGAACAGATTCTATCTCTTTAATATTCGCTGAGCTTATGTTTCCCAAAAACTTGAGCGTAATATGGATCCCTTCAGCCCTTATCCAACGAATGTCTTTAACTTTATTTTTCAAAGATGAAGTCATGTTGCAAAGGGCATCTTTAACTTCAAGGGGTATTTCAATGCCGATGAAAGCACGAACTGTTTCATTCTCATTTTTCACTAGGATGACAAAATTGCTCTTCTTAAGAGTTCCATTGCCGCCTG
>JADFVM010000111.1 GCA_015222555.1 Pseudomonadota bacterium | reverse complement strand
TCATTCACGAGAAATAAAAGCTTATAGCTTCTCATTCTTTCGCTTCCCGCATAATTGATTGACTTTGCGTCTCCCTCAAGGTTAATGGAAGAGTAAATGCCAACGCTGATCATGATCAATTTGATTAAAAACAGGAGGAGTAATACTATTCCAAGCTTATAGATTAATCCCTTTCTAAATCGCTTCACCAAATGCTTTCCTTATCACTATATTGAAATTGTCTACGAAATGAGGCTACTTGTATGACGAAGAGAGTTTATAATATTATCATTTTCTTATCCATATATGCAAACAATGACCTAAACCATCGTACAGTCCGATCAAAAGAAGGGAAGTGCGGGTGCTTAGGGGAGATAGTTTACCATTCACATAAAAAATAAGGGCCACAAATATCTATATTAGAAGGGAGTGGTTTTGATTGACTTTGCAAAGGCGTGCCTTCCTCTTGAAATTGCAGGGGATAGTTTATTAAAGATCAAATATATGCCCCTCGGAATCGCCCCGAAAAGCTCTTCATGCCACATCTCACATCTGAGATATCATCTCTTTTTCCGGCAGTGGAACAAAAAGGGCTCCAATCTGTCAAAGGATGAGGGTCTCGTGCCTGTGAGTAGGGCTAGGGAGGGATTATATTAAAATCAGCTGAAGAGGGACACGAAGGGCTTCTATAAACAATGAGGATAAGACATTCGTAATTTCCTGCCAGTATCACCTTGACAACCTTGGCTGGAAGTAGCTATTGTTTACTACAAAATCAATCTTACAGGGGATAGACTAACTATGGCCGGATTTAGAATTTTTCTGTTTCTAATTTTTACCTTCTTTTTAACTTCATCCTTAAGCTTTGCATCCTTCACGGAAAACCTGAAGGTTGACACACTTAAAAATGGTCTTAAAGTCATCACCATTGAAGACCATAAAGACCCGACCATAACTTTTCAGATCTGGTATCGAGTTGGCGGAAGGAACGAAATCCCCGGCAAAACGGGGCTGGCGCACCTGACAGAACATATGATGTTTAAGGGCTCTAAAAAGTATAAAAAAGGCGAAGTCTCCAGGCTTATCGCTAAAAACGGCGGCAATGAAAACGCCTTTACCAGCCAGGATTATACCGCTTATTTTCAAAACCTCTCTAAAGATAAACTCCACATCTCGCTTCAAGTTGAATCAGACAGGCTGGCAAACCTTGCTATAGACCCCCAAGAGTTCCTCCTCGAAAGAGATGTGGTCATGGAAGAACGGCGTCAACGGGTGGACGACGACCCCACGTCGTCCGTTGTGGAGGAGATGTTTTCAGCCGCCTATAAGGTCCACCCATACAGAAACCCCACCATCGGCTGGATGAGTGATCTGAAAAATCTGACCCATGAAGACCTGACTAAGTGGTATAAAACCTATTATGTCCCCAATAACGCAACCATCGTTCTCGCAGGCGACTTTAATAGGAAAGAAGCGCTGCAAGACATAAAAAAATATTTTGAAGATGTCCCGAGGGGGGCCGACCCACCACAAATGACCATTAAGGAGCCGGAGCAGATCGGTGAAAGACGGGTATGGGTAAACAAAGAGGCTCAGCTTCCCTTCATCTTTACCGGCTTTAAGGTCCCCAATATCGGCAATGCCGATGAATTTGCCCTCAATGTACTGGAATATATTCTGTCATCGGGCAAGAGTTCCCGTCTTTACAAATCACTTGTTTACGAAAAACAGATTGCTGTTTACGCCGGTGGCAGCTATGACGGCCTTTCAAAGGACCCCGCCCTTTTCTACTTTTATGCCGGGGCAAAACCGGGCGTTGAAGTCGATGTTGTTGAAAAGGCGATTTATGAGGAGCTTGAAAAAATTCTAGAGTCGGGCATAACAGAAAAGGAACTTCAAAAGGCCAAGAACCAGATCGAGTCAGGTTTTGTCATGGGTCAGGATTCCATCTTTTATAAGGCCATGCAGATTGGACGCCTTGATGCCGCCGGCATCGAGCCTGCCTATCTGGACAGTTATATTGACAATGTTCGTAAAGTCACAGTAGAGGGGGTCAAAGCTGTGGCAAAAAAATACTTTAAGAAAGATAAAAGAACAGTCGGTATTCTTGTTCCAGTAAAGAAGGGGGTGCAAAATGTTAAGTAGACTTTTACTTTCTTTCATTCTTTTAATATCGCTTTTAACGACCTCATGGACAGAAGCGGCCATAAGGAAGCCCCAGCGATTTGTTACAAAAAATGGTATGACAGTCATCCTGCTGGAACGAAAAGCCCTTCCATTCATAACGGCTAATGTAACGGTAAAGGCCGGGTCTGTTCTCGAGAAGAAAGAACTGGCCGGTCTTGCCAATATTACGGCAGATCTGCTTACGGAAGGGACCTCAACAAGAAGCGCCTCGCAGATATCAGAAGAAGAAGACTTCATCGGGGCCTCACTCTCCTCTTCAGGGGGGATTGACAATGCATCGGCCTCTTTAAAGGTGCTCACTAAAGATAAAGAGAAGGGCTTTGAACTTCTTTCCGACATCCTCATCAAGCCCTCTTTTCCTGAGGGAGAAATTGAAAGGGCGAAAAGCCAGATCAAGGCGGGCATTATTTCGAAGGCAGATGACCCTCCCACAATCGCAGCTGAAGCCTTTAATAAAAGCCTCTTTGGCAACCATCCCTACTCAAGACCTCTGGAAGGAACAATAAAAAGCCTCGACAATATTAAAAAGGCGCATATCGTCGATTTTCATAGGCAATTTTATCTTCCCAACAACACCGTCCTCACCGTTGTGGGAGATATTAATAAAAGGTCCCTGAAAAAATTGCTCCATCGCTATTTTGGGCAATGGAAAGAGGGGGAAACAGATTTTCCAAAACATGAAAAAGTGGCGCCCTTAAAGGGCAAGAAAGTTGAAATAATCCACAAGGACATTTCGCAAGCCAATGTACAGTTGGGGCATCTGGGACTGAAGAGAAGTGATCCTGATTTTTATGCAGCCTATGTCATGAATTACATCCTTGGCGGAGGCGGCTTTGTGTCACGGTTGATGACGGAGATTAGAGATAATAAGGGACTGGTTTATGGCGTTTACAGCTATTTTAATGCCCTTAAGGAAGTGGGACCATTTAAGGTGGGCCTTCAAACAAAAAATGAATCGGCAAAAGAAGCTGTTGAAGAAGTCAGGCGTCAGGTCAAAGAACTTGTCAATAAGGGTGTAACAGAAAAAGAGCTTAGGGACGCAAAAGACTATATCATCGGTAGCTTTCCATTAAAATTCACAACAAACCAGAAAATAGCCAACTATCTATCCTATATTGAGATACATAAGCTGGGCCTTGATCATCTTGATAAATTCCCAAAAATTATTGAGGCACTCACCATCAAAGATATTAATGAGGCTGCAAAAAAATACCTTAATCCGGATAATTACCTTCTTGTGATCGTCGGGAACAAAGAGAAAATAGGTGAGATCGAATGATGCACCCCGTCTATCCCCTCACGGGGACTGGGGCATCTGTTATTCAAAACCATCCCCTCCCCCTTGACAGGGTTTATGCCCGTAGGTAGAGGATTAAGGTGGGGGGTGAAATCAATCACCCCGCCGCAAGCAGCGGGGTATGAGCGCAGAGATAACCTTCTTAATATATCGCGGCAAGCCGCGGGGAATGCACCCGCTAGGGATTCAAGTCTTCGCAGGCACTCATCTTTGGGCGAATCTACAAAGCAAAAAGTTCGGTTATTTCCTCCTCACCCCAACCCTCTCCCACTAGGGGAGAGGGAATTATAAGGATGTCATTTATCATATAAGGGATTAACTTGTCAAAGCCTCCTTCCGAAACAAACTCGCAAGACCCGCTAAGGTTCCACCTCCATCATAAACATGATCATAGTCATGATTATCGGCACACGGAAAAATCCCGACTCGTCCTAGCGCTAACCATTACAGCGGTCATGTTTATCATTGAACTGGCCGGAGGCCTCCTGTCTAACTCTCTTGCACTGATTTCAGATGCCGGACATATGTTTACTCACATCGTTGCTCTGGCTATCAGCTTTATCGCCTTAAAATTTGCTGAGAAAGAGTCGAGCAACAAGATGACATTCGGCTTTCATAGAGTGGAAATTCTGGCAGCACTGGTAAATGGCGCTACGCTCTTTCTCTTGACCATATGGATTGCCTATGAGGCATACCAACGCTTTACGGCACCCAGCCCCATCAATAGTCTGCAAATGTTTTGGATTGCCATTATGGGCCTTATCGTCAATATCAGTACAGCTATGATTCTCAAAGGAGCAAGTAAGAGGAGTATCAATATAAGATCGGCCTTTCTTCACATGCTGGGAGACACCCTGTCTTCCGTAGGTGTAATTATGGCTGCCCTCATTATATCCATCAAAGGCTGGCTTTTTGTTGATCCGCTAATCAGTATAATGATTTGCATCCCCATCTGGATCTGGTCCTATAATCTCATACTGGAATCAGTAGATGTACTTCTGGAAGCGACACCTAGAGGGATTGATATAATAAAGGTTAAAGAGGCTCTCATGGATATTGAATCGGTCGGGGATGTTCATGAAATACATATCTGGACGTTAACATCAGGGACCTTTGCCATGAGTGCTCATGTGGGTGTTGCAGATATCCACATAAGTGAAACAACCTCTTTACTTGAAGAAATTAACAAGTTGCTAAATAAAAAGTTCCAGATAGGACATAATACTATTCAGTTTGAATGCATTGACAGATGCATTGTGAACTACAAATGCAGCCTTAACAACAGGTCTGATGTGTAGGGGGGATTTAACATGCAGAGCTAAAAAACTTTTATGAGGAATGTATCTGCATTAAAATTCGAGCCATACGAACTTCAGGTTGCAGTTCAAAAAAGGGAATTTCATCCGTCATTTTGAGTAAGTTAAAGCCTACATTATGAACAGATACGATTTCTACCCTTATTCTTGGCTTCATATAGCCTTTGATCAGCCTTTTCAATCAAATCCAGGGCACCTTTACCATCTTCAGGGAAGGTAGCGACACCACCGCTTAGCGTCACTTTTCTTTTGGGAAATTTGTGTGATGATACTTCTTTCAAAATCCTGTTCGCAAAATTAACTGCATTTTTTTTATCGAGGGAAGGCGCAAGGATACAAAACTCTTCTCCGCCAAAACGTCCCACGATATCCGTTACCCTGGCGGTTTTTACAAACAGGCTGGACATCTCTTTAAGGACCCTGTTGCCTTCCAGATGCCCGAAATTGTCGTTATACTGCTTAAAATGGTCAATATCCATCATTATTACAGAAAATTTGGTGTTATGCCTTGATGCTCTTTCAAACTCCTTATGTAATTCCTCCATAACATGCCTGTGATTATATAGTCCTGTAAGGCCATCAACAATAGTCAATAGTCTCATATCTTCAATTGACTTTACTCTTTCAATTGTAAGGCCGGCATAGACGGCAATGAGGGAAAATATGGAAATATCCTCTGCTCTTATATTCCTTGGCCTAAAATCATTGACATAGAGAATACCTATAATCCTGCCTTCCACTATTAGCGGTGTGGCCAAAACACAGCGTACACCCTCTCGAATAAGAAGTGGATTAGGGTTGGAAAGACTCTTTAAATCCGACAGGAAATAAGGCGTAGTTTGATTAAAAATGGTACTTGTCAGGCCGCCTTTCCTCAGACTCCACCTGTTAATTTTATCAAATTTTGAGCTGAATCCCTTAGAAGCCACAAGCCTCATGTCCTCTTTCTTTTCATCAAATATGGCCATGGATCCGGCCGGCATATTAAGAAGTTTTGTTGCATAATCAACGAGCGAATAGCCGGCGTCGTTCATGCTGTCAATGCTCTCTATGAGTGTCCCCAGGTGATAAAGTGTTTCATGCTCTCTGAGAACCTTTTCCTTCTCTGCATATCTTTTTCTTCTCTCATCAGCAAGTTGCCACATGAGCATGGCAGATAAACCGCCCATAAGCTCGGTATGATCAGGTTTAATCTTCCTGATTTCCTTTTCAACAGCCTCTGAGCCTGTGAGGTTAATGATGACATCGAGCCCGATTTCTACAAGCTTCTTATGGTTTGTTACGATGGGGATGTCCATTTCCTGCGCCACCTCCAGCCCCCTTGCATTCGGATCATTTTCAGCGATGCCGGCAATATATATCATCGGATTCTCTTTTAAAACTTCTAAAATTGCCGCCCCTCCCTTTCCGCACCCTACAATGCCAACCTTTAACTTAGCTTGAGATGGCTCATCATCAGCCGGCTCAGAAGGTTGCATCAGTCCACGGCCAATGGCCTGACTAACCGCGTGAGCCCGGTTTGTCACACCAAGGCTGGTCATGATATTTTTCATGTGATATTTTATTGCCCACACGCTCTTTCCAAGGATTTCTCCAATCGCCTTATTTGTCTTACCCTCTTGTACCCATTTTAAAATATCCAGTTCCTGAGCAGACAAAAGAGAGGATGTATCCCTATTCACTTTAGTTCCCACTTTTTCCACATACCTTTAATTTTAATCTTTATTAGCGTCATAAAAACGGGCCCTTTGCTCACAAGACAGAAATCCTAAGTTAATCGCATTACTACCAGCTATCGACTTAGTCAACTGAGGAAAAACTATGATAGCATAGTGAATTTCTACCATAAAAAATGGCTCAGTGCAAAACAAAAAAATAACATTTTAAAACTAAAGGGTACTCTTTATTTATTGCTCTCTGAAAAATACATCTCGTCGTTTATAATTTGTCAAATCTTTCTCTGCTATTTCCCCCTTCAACTATTGTATCAGCACATTGACAATAATGGACAAGCAATATATAGTTGATTTATTTTTAAAAGGGCTCAGATCAGAATGATTAAAAGGAAAACAGGTATAGTCCTGATGAATATGGGAGGACCTGGCGCTATTGAAGATGTTGAACCCTTTCTCTACAATCTTTTCATGGATCCCGACATTATAGACATCCCTCTGGGAAAGATTTTTCGCCCCTTTATTGCAAAAAAAATCTCCAAGAAACGTGCTATAACGGCACAAGGTTATTATGAAAAAATAGGCGGAAAGTCTCCTCTATTAGAATTGACACTCCATCAGGCATCAGCCCTCAATGAAACCTTTTCAAAAGAAGAGAACGTTACAACCACTATTGCTATGAGATACTGGCATCCATTTACAGATGAGGCGATTAGAGAAATACTGTCGCAAAATCTAGACACCCTCGTCCTTCTGCCACTTTATCCACAGTATTCAAGGGCCACCAGCGGTTCAAGCCTTAATGAGTTTTACAGACACTGGGCAAGGAAGGGGAAAGATAACATTGAAGTCATTGAAATTAAAGACTGGCATGATCATCCGGGATATATACAGAGCTGGGTTGAAAAGATCCGGAATGAGTTAGACTCTTTTGGGGGGAAGGTTCCCCATCTCATCTTCTCTGCCCACGGCATTCCACAGAAGATGGTAGATGAAGGGGACCCTTACCAGCAGCAAACGGAAGAGACGGTAAAACTTATCCTTGAGAAACTGAACTGGAATGGCCCCTGGCATCTTTCATATCAAAGCAGGGTCGGACCTGTTAAATGGTTAAAGCCATCGACTGAAGACATTATTAAAAGCCTGGGAGAGAAAAGTACCGATGGCGCATTAATGATCCCCATCTCTTTCGTATCAGACCACTCTGAGACACTCTATGAAATGGATATATTGTACAGAGATATGGCAACTAAGGCAGGGATAAAAAAGTTTAAAAGGGTTCCATCTCTTAATAGCAGCCCCACCTTCATAAAGGCCCTGAAAGATATGGTCCTTAACAAAATAAGCGTGGAAGAATAAAGTCGCTAAAAAGAATTAAACCCGGATTTCTCACAGGGTTTCGTTGCGAAACAGTTCAAGCGTAGGTGCAGAGTGGTTTTGCCGACAGAGAGCCGCGCAGGCATAGCTGACGCTATGTCGAGCAGCATAACAGAGGTAAAACCGCTATCCGCCTACCATTGGGCTGTTGCAGTAGAAAACTTGTGAGAAATCCGGGTTAAATAGCTTATTTACGTTGCTTTCCTGTTAGTAAGATTAAGATACATCTGTGCAAGCTTGTTGTTAGGATCACTTTTAAGAGCCGACGCCCATTCTGCGCGGGCAAGATTAATTTCACCTTGAGAATAGTAGGTAATTCCCAAGTTTATCAGAGCCGGAGAATAATTTGGATTATGCCCCTTCGCCTCAAGAAATTCCCGAATCGCCTTCTGGGGATCTCCATGATCCCGATAGGTAATGCCCAGCTTTGTCCTGACATCGACAAATTCAGGTCGCAACGCAAGCGCTTTTTTGAATTCATCTATTGCCGATTCAAAAAAACCGACACCCATATAGATGTCTCCAATCTCACCATGCATGTTCGCCAGTTTGCCTTTGACAAAGGGATCAAGAGTTTCCGTTTCGGGATGCGCGACTCTTTGTGCTGAGCTATAAACCTGCTTGGCCTTATCGTACTTGCCCATCTCATTAAGTGTCACCGCAAGATTTAAAGAAGCTTCCGTATAATTCGGATTTAGTTTTAGGGCCAGCTCAAAACATTCAACGGCTTTTTCAAACTGTCTCTTATCATAGTAAATAAGGCCCGCTATATTTCTGGCATCAGCAAAACCTCTGCTTTTTTCGAAGAGATCACTAAAACATTTAAGAGTTTCATCCAACTCTCCCTTGTCATAATGAGATTTTCCCTGATGATAAAGATCTATTATCTCTTCCTTCATTTTGAAGCTCCTTTACTTTGATTACCCAGTGTTTTTAACAACTCTGACGCCTCGCCAGCCTGTTTACTGTCTGGAAATGCCGCCATTAATCTCTCCAGGGCTTCTATGCCCTTTTTCTTATTATCTAATGCAAGATAGCTTCTTCCAAGATTTAAAAGGGCATCTTCCTTCGGGCCGAATCCCGGAAACATCTCCAGTGCCGACTTAAACCTCTCTATGGCACCGGGGTAATTACTATTTTTATAATAAAAAGACGCTACATAAAATTCGTGTGCGGAAATGCTTTCTTTACAAAACTCAATTTTTTCAGGGATATTCTTCGCAAACTCGCTCTCAGGAAATTTATCCAACAATGTTTTAAAATGAACGAGAGCCTCCCTGGCAGGGGTCTGGTCCCTGTCAACGCCTCTCATCTGATTAAAATGAGATAGACTCAATTGATAAATGGCATAGGGAACGTCTTTATGATCGGGATGAAGCCTCAGAAAATCTGTATATCCTGCAATCGCTTCGGCATATTCCTCTTTATCAAAATGTATGTCTGACAACCTGAGTTCCGCAAGGGGCGAAAAAGTTGTGTAGGAATATCTATTCTTTATCTCCTCAAAGTCACTCCGGGCTTTTTCATACTCTGTGACATGGAAGAAGAAAAGGGTTGTGTGTCCCTCAAGACTCTTCATCCCATCACTGTATAGCTGCTCTGCACTCTTTCTTTTTGTTTGTACGCCTGCGCAAGCTCCCAGGGTAGTAATTAAAAGGATCAAGCAAAGTATAATATATAATAGTCTCTGATTCTTACGCATGATTTTACCTGAAAATTACTATAATGCTCCATCTATGTCAACGTTTTTCTGGAAGACATAATGCGCCTGAAAACCCTAACCCGGATGAACAGGATACGTGCCTTCACTAAATAATATTCTGCCAGAAAATCGCAGAATATTATTTCGAACTTACTAACAAAGTCTATTCTATAAAGAGCCGCTTCTTTTGACTTCAATAATAAAAATAGTTGCCCTTCTTCTGACCGAGTGGAAATCAAATCCTTGATGTTTCTTAAGTCTCGGTTTATTATGGTCCGGATCATAAACTAGCCCGTATTTCTCATAGGGTTTTACTTCGTACAATCGCTCTTCGTAGAAAAGCTGTAGAAGTCTTGATTTCGTAACGAAACAGTTCAAGGGTAGATAGGAAGTGCTTTTCGAGACCGGGGACAGCAGAGGCATAGTTGACACTATGTTGAGCAGTCCGACAGAGTGAAAACCGCGCCCTGCCTGCCATTGGGCTGTTGCAGTAGAAAGATTGTGAGAAATGCGGGCTAACAGGGGAGAAGAATGGCTGAAACTGAAAAATTCAACCAAATGGGTTCGGATTGGTGGAACCCCAAGGGTAAAATGGCAGCACTTCATATGATAAACGAGATCCGATTCCAGTACTTCGAGAAAATTATAGGCAAGCCCAAAGGAAAGAAAATTCTTGATATCGGCTGTGGGGGAGGACTGCTGTCGGAAGAGTTTGCAAAAAGAGGCGCCCATGTGACAGGCGTTGACTTATCCCCCGTAGCGATAGAGGCGGCAAAAAAGCATGCCCGTGAGAATGATCTTAATATTGACTATCGGAATTGTGCGCTTACAGAAATAAAAGATAATAATTTTGATGTCGTCGTTTGCGCAGAAATGCTTGAGCATGTCGAAGATCTACAACAAATTATTATAGACTCCACCATCAGGCTTAAAAGTGGGGGACATTATCTCTTCGAGACCATCAACAAGACGGCCTCCGCCTGGTTTCTGTCAATATTTATGGCAGAAAATGTCCTCAATTTTGTCGGCAAGGGAACACACAACTATGATCGTTTTGTTAAACCGAGCCACCTCGTTTCTCTGTTATCGACCAACGGGGTATCAGTAAGGGAGGTCAAGGGCATGACCTTTAAACCCCTGGAATGGCAGTTTGTCATTTCTGACTCTACGCAGGTAAACTATATCGGTTATGGAATTAAAAATTAACTACATTTAACTTTTTCCCACATATCTGACAATCCGATCTTTTGACGGCGAGACAGGAATCCATATCGCCGGGCCCCTTCTCTACCTCTCCCCTTTTCTCTCAATGGCAGAAGAACAATGTGGACAGTAATACCATGTGTCCTTTATCAGTTTTTTGCAGCTAGGACACCTGTTTGCAGGTTCATGTCCGCAATAGGGGCAGATATGGTGTTCCAGCTCTAAATTTCTTCCACAGGAGTCACACGCCAGCAGGAGGCCTCCTCTTCTGTGGACAACTCTTTCTATTTCTTTAAGGGTCGTGTCACCATTCAATACCTTACCTACAGCATCTTCCCAGATTAATTTCATTCCTGAATTTCTGGCAGCAGCTTCAAGGGTCTCTTCGTTTTGGCCTGAGGATATAAGCACTCTTAAGGTCTTGTTCATTATTAAAATTTCAAACAAGGCAATTCTTCCGAAAAAACCTGTTTTGCTGCACTTTTCGCAGCCTTTACCTCTGTGAAGGCTGGAAACTTTCTCTTTTTCGACAAATTCGGAAAGTGTGGTCAGCTCGGCTTCACTCGGAGTGTAAGATTCAGTACAGTTGGAGCATATTTTTCTAACAAGACGCTGTGAGACTATGGCAGAAAGAGAAGAAGCTATGAGATATTGAGGGATCCCGATATCAACAAGCCTAGTAACTGTGGATACAGCATTGTTTGTATGCAGCGTAGAAAACACAAGATGTCCCGTCAAAGAGGCCCTCATGGCTATTTCCGAAGTCTCCTTATCCCTCATTTCTCCGACCATAATCACATCGGGGTCCTGCCTGAGAATAGAGCGTAAACCGGAAGCGAAGGTAAGGCCTGCCTTTTCATTTATTTGAACCTGATTGACTCCATCCACTTCAAATTCTACGGGGTCTTCCAGAGTAACGATGTTGATCCCATCGTTTTTCACATGATGCAGGAAGGAATAGAGCGTGGCACTTTTACCACTCCCCGTGGGTCCCGTTACCAGAGTAACACCCTGAGACATATTGACTACCGGCCCAATCCTCTTATAATCATCATCGGAAAAACCGACCTCTTCCATGGGTGTTAGAGAACTCTGACAGTTCAACAACCTGATAACCACCTTTTCACCCATTCGTGTTGGAAGTGTCGAAACCCTGAGATCGACTTCGTAGTCGGCCGACTTAACCCGTATTCTGCCATCCTGAGGATGTCTCTTTTCTGATATATCCAGAGCTGCCATAATCTTGACTCGCGACACAACAGAAGGAAGCACCCATTTAGGCAGTTCAAGGACACTTTGCAGGAAGCCGTCTATCCTGTTTCTTACAAGGATACCTCTTTTTTTCGGTTCAATATGAATATCACTGGCCCGCCTCTTTATCGCGTTGGCAATAATGGCATTTACCGTTCTGACAATGGGTGGCGCCTCCCCCTTTTTCTTCAACTCTGTCACATCTCTTGCAACTTCCGAAGTAGACAATATCTCAAAAGATGTTGTCTCACCTAATTCTGTAACAACTTTATCAAGGGAGTCTATAATGTTGTAATGTTTTTCTATCGCCTTAATAATATCTGAGGCCGTTGCGATAACAGGTGCAACCTTAAAGCCTGTCTTAAACCTCACATCATCAATGGTAGAAAAGCTTAAGGGGTCTGACATTGCAACGGTGAGCGTATCATCATTAATAATGTAAGGGAAGATCAAGTCATGTTTTGCCATTTCCTCATCGATGATGGCCACAGCCTCAGGCGCTATCGGCTCTTCAGTGAGATCAACAAAGGGGTACCCCAGTTGCATGGATAATGCTTGTGCAATGTCGACTTCACGAGAAAAGCCAAGTTCCACGACAAGCTCACCAAATCGCTTTTTCTTCTTCTTTTGAGCGGCAAGAAGCTTATCAAACTGCTCTGATGTGATAAGTCCCGCTTCGAGAATAATTTCACCCAGCTTTTGCATATTAGCTCACCAATCCAAATTTCTTCATTCTGTAACGAAAGGCATCTATCCCCAGATCAAGCTTCTTTGCTGCTTTAGACTGGTTTCCCCCCACCATAGCCAGAGCCTGTTGAATCATCTCCATTTCCACTTTCTCCATAGAGATTCCTTCCGGCGGCAAATCGAATTCAAATCCCTCTTTTTTAAGCTCGGAGCCCATGGTAACGATCTCTAAAGGGAGATGTTCCACCAATAAGGTATCTTCATCTTCCAGAATTAGTGCTCTTTCTATAATATTTTTCAGTTCTCTTACATTGCCTGGCCAGGAATACTCAACAAGAAACTTCTCGGCAACTTTGGAAATACCTTTAACATTTTTATTAAATTCCTTATTAAATTGCTCAATATAATGCATCGTTAGCGGAATAATATCTCCCCGTCTTTCTCTCAAAGGAGCCAGCTTAATCGGTATAACCTGCAACCTGTAGTATAAATCACTTCGAAAGGTTCCATCATCAATGGCTCTGAACAAATCTTTGTTCGTCGCTGAGACAATTCTTACATCAACAGAAATGTCTTTGGCCCCACCGAGCCTCCTGACAATTTTATCCTCAAGAACGCGTAATATTTTGGCCTGCATCCCCAGAGGCATATCGCCGATTTCATCAAGAAAAAGAGTCCCGCCATCTGCAAGTTCGAAAAGCCCTTTCCTCATTGTCTTGGCATCGGTAAAGGCGCCCCTTTCGTGCCCCATAAGCTCACTTTCCAGTAAGTTTTCAGGCAAAGCGGCGCAGTTAACTGTCATGAAAGGCCCTTTTGCCCGGGCACTTTTATTGTGTATGGACTTGGCCACAAGTTCTTTCCCCGTACCACTTTCACCGGTAATAAGGACAGTTGTAGAATCACTCTTTACAACCTTATCAACCATGGCCATTACCTCTTTCATCTTCGGATCAGAACCAATGATATTGACAAGTTTGAATTTTTCACTTTCTGCCCGTAAAGCAGTGACTTCATGCCTGAGACGTCCCGCCTCCGTTGCTTTTTCCACAATAAAGGAGACTTCATCCAGGTTGAAGGGTTTATTAATATAATCGAAGGCGCCGAGTTTCATCGCCTTTACAACCATTTCGACGATACCCAGGGCTGTAATAATTATGACGATGATATCCTTACTTATTTCCTTGACCTTCTGAAGGACTTCCATCCCCCCGATACCCGGCAACTGTAAATCAAGGAAAACAAGATCAGGCATTTCCTCCCTGATGATCTTAAGGGCCTCTTCACCGGATGCAGCCGTTAATACTTCATAACCATCGCTTGTCAGATTCTGATCAAGAGACCACCTGATGAGTTCTTCATCATCAACAACAAGAATTTTACTTTTTTTCATAGTCTTGTTTACCCTTTATTATTGGGCCCTTCCAGGGGAAGCGAAACCTTCATGCATGTCCCCTCATTGACTTTACTTTTTATGGATATATTCCCGCCATGTTGTTCAACAATCCTGCTACTGATAGAAAGGCCAAGCCCCGTCCCCTCAACCCTTGTAGTATAAAAGGGTGTAAAAAGTTTGTCTATTTCATCCTCGGGTATACCTTTTCCCGTATCTTCAACTTCAATCACAACGGTAGAGCCATTTTCAATAAACGTTGCGATCCTTAAGATGCCATTACCTTCCATGGCATTTAGAGCGTTTAAAAAAAGATTCAACAAAACCTGCTGGATTTGCTTTTCATCTAATCTCTTCATTGGAGGCAGGTTTTGATCCAGCTCTTTTACAACTTTTATTCCCCTCGCCTTCGGCTGTTGAGTAACAAAAAACAGCGATTTTTCAACAATTTCATTAATGTTCCCCATGCCAAAAGTCGGTATTGAGGGACTTGCATAGTTTAGCAGGTCTTTTACTGATTTGTCCATACGGCGGATCTGTTGCAATATTTCCTGAACAATCTTGACTTTTTGTTTATCTCCCTTAAACTCTTTTGACAGCACTTGAACGGCACCTGCAATACCTGCCAAAGGATTTCTTATCTCATGGGCAATACCTGAAGCAAGCTCACCCACTGAAGCAAGCCGGTCAGCCCTTTCCATTTGCCTGAAGTGATATTTCTCCAGTTCCAGTCTGGTGTTTTGAAGCTTTTCAATCATGGAATCAAAGCTCCGTCCCAGGTCTCCGACCTCATCACTCTGCGTTAATTCACTTCTAACGGTGAGGTCACCCTCTTTAGCCATAGTCATTTTACTGCTCAACTTTGAAATAGGTTTAATTACAATCAGGTAGAGCAATAAGAAAATAACAGCTGAGAGGATCAAGCTGATCAACAGGGCCGACAGATTAGACAACATTCTTACTTCCTGCAACTTATGGTCTGTTGAGGCCAGCGAAACTTCCGCATTGAGGATACCGATACTTTTCTCTCCCGTACCATGACACATATGACATTCTCTGAAATTCTTGATAGGCCGGATTTTATGTAATACTCTTGCGCCTGAAATACCGGAAGAGATTACCTCCTTCTCACCCTTACGAAAGGCTTCAAAAAGACCTTCATTAATCTTCTTGCCTCTCTCCTTCAAGTCTGTTGATTTTATAATAACACCATCAGGATGAAAGATCCGAACAACAGATCTTTCCTTCATATGGCTGTTTATGAGCGTCAGGATATTTTGCGTGTCATCAGTCTTGCCTATTCTCATCGATTTTGAAATGCTGGTTTCAGCGATTGTCAGAACAGTATCAATCTGCGTCCTAACCTGCGCCATAAGCTGGGCCTCATAGATGCGCATATGAATGAACCATGAAATACCGATGGCAAAGAAAAGAATGAGCGATGTGGATAAAATGATCTTTGTTACAAGGCTTTTTAGAATCATAGGGCTTTATCTTTCTACGAAGGAACGAACCAAAAAACATTAGGGGAAAAATTTTCGACTTAACAAACCACTTCCACTTTGATTCCCCAGTCTTTTTGTCTGGTAAAACCTGAAGGGTCAAGGGATGATATAAGCTATTTTTTTATCTTTCCCGGTTTATGGATAAACTCCCATTCATTGTAGCTTTTTTTCCCGGCGAAATCTTTATATTGTTGCTCGAACCCCCCTTCCTTTATAGGGGCCTCTTTACTTCTGCTCTTCACACCTTTAATGCGTCCACTTTTTTCCTCTATAATTGGAATCCAGTCAGCTTTTGAGGTCATAGGATCACTATAGAGCTTTCTTAAATATCTTTTAGGCGTAAGGCTTCTGGGATCTTTTAGCAGATCTTCAAGCTTCTTTGGGTAGAGGTTGGCACCACCGTGGGCACCCTTAAAATATGTATCAATGGCCTTTACATACTGATCCCCCCTGAAAAGCAGCTCCTCTTCCTTGTCTCTTTTATCGACAAAACTCCAATACCTTCCCACAGCGGCGAGAGAAATGCCGACAAGAACAACTGCCAGGAGAACAATGATGTAGGTAAAGCCATTCTCCCTTTTCTTACCCTTCTTTACAGGCATGTCTGTCATCAATATTTTTCTCTCTCATTTTTTCTGCCTTGGTCGCTGAAAGCTAAAATCGAATTTTCTCTGAAAAACAGACTATTTTTACCATTCGTTGTAGGGTGTGCCGCCAAGAGAGAGGAGGTCACTGCCGCTATGCACATCATAGACGTTCCCACTATATCCATCGGGGGGAGGAATCAGTTGCCATGAATCTATAGATTTGGTGAAAGGATCGATGGGGATTGTTCTTATGTAGTTATCCGAGGCAAGGTCATCTAGAGAGTCCGGGTATCTCTCCTTGTCAACATAGTACTGATCAATAACATTCCTCATTGTAAACAGATTTTCCATTAGCACAGCTTCCTTGGCCTTAATCGTCGACTCCCTGTACATAGGCTGAGATAATGTCAGGAGAATTCCTAAAATAGTCATTACAATCATCAATTCAATGAGAGTAAAGCCTCTATTGTTTTTTAAACTCTTCATCAACTCCTTATGCATTACCACTCCTTGTATGGCGTGTCGTTAAGCGCGATGTCCTCACTGGTGGATCGAATGTCATACACATCATCACCACCGGTGAAATTATCAGGCTCACTTTCGTAAGATCTCGTTTCCCATGTCTCTTCAGGAGGAAGAAATTCATTGTTGTTCATGGGATCACGGGGCAATCGCCTGAGAAAATACATTTTATTCCCCTCAGGGTCTTTCACATCGACAACCCCTTCAACAAGCGCTTTCAGAGAAAGAGGATAGCCTGATCTTCCTATTTCTGCTTCAATTCTTTTATCATCATAGGCTTTTTTATAAGAATCCATTGCCATTCTGATGATTCTCAAGTTTCTTTTCAATTCCAGTTCCTTTGCCCGCGTTGCGCCTATATGGGCCAGTGGCATGACAGCCGAGGCGAGGATACCCAGAATGGTAACAACAATGGCAAGCTCTATCAGGGTAAAGCCCCTGTTATCGCCTGTCTTAAATGACTTGAAAAGAAGATTCATCTTATGTTGGCGGCTAAACCCCATAATAGTCGACTCAAATGACACTAACTCCATATTGAAAGTGATTTCACATCGCTTTTTAACGAGTATGGCTTAGGTATTTCCACCACTGTTGAGCATTGGAGGGCTCCCATCATTCACGCCTCCAGGGTGTTGAGGAATAGTTCCATTCCGAATATTCGGAGGCGTCCCAGGAAAGAAAGCCGGAGAATCTGTTGCAGGCTCAGGTAGAGTTACAGCAGAACTTTTCTCATTGAAATTTCCGAAAGGCGCTTTAGAGGAAAACTCCTGCTGCTTACCTGACCAGATACGCAACAATTCCAGCTCCGGTATCTCCCTGTTTCTGATAATATGGGGTGTAATCGACAGAAGGATGTCCGTTTTAAGGCCACTGCTGTCAACGGAAGAGAAGAGCCTGCCAAGAATGGGGATTTCCCCAAAGAAAGGCACTTTTACGGTTGAGTTTCTTTCTTCATCATTAATCAAGCCCCCGATAACCTGGGTTTCTCCATCATGAAGTCTTAACTCAGTTTCAGCATTTCTGGTGCCTATCTGATAAACCTGGCTTCCACTTGGTGTTGTCGTTAGTGCCCCCAGAGAGCTAATTTCCAGCTTCACCTTCAAACTAACATCATTGTCAAGATGTATTTCAGGCTCCACATTCAACTTCACACCGACGTCAACGTACTGGACATTATCCGTCGAAACCCCGTTATTCGTTGTAACCGTTACAATGGGCACCCTGTCTCCAATATGAATCTTTGCTTTTTTCTTATTCAACACTCTAATTTTTGGATTAGCCAACAGGTTCACATCACCGTAACGTTTTTGAAGGTTGATGACAATATCGGGAATTGAAAAGAGCATGTCCGACTTTGAGAATCTTTTCAAGGTACTGTATGTAAGCTTTCCATCTGTCCTGCTTGGATCCACCAGCTCTGCCTCTATTGAATCGGGATTAAGATCGAGGCCCAGGTTAGTTGAATTATTTCTTGCCACCTCCAGGATTTCAACGTCCAGCATCACCTCGGAATCAGCAAGATCGTTGGCTTTCAGTATCTTTTCTGCCAGCTCGATTACCTCAGGGGTATCCCGTATCACGAGGGTATTCAGCTTTTCATTGACATAAATGCTTTTCACCTGAAGAAGTGTCCGCAACAGGTTGACAGACTTTTTAGCTTCAAGGTTGGAAAGGTAAAAGGTCTGGATCAACAGATCCTGATACTGCTTCCTTTTTGTTTTTGTATCGGGGATGATGATAATGGTATTTTCATTGACAACCTTCTTAAAGAGCTTATTCGTCGTCAGCAGCAGTTCCATGACCTGCCCAAAGGTGGCATTTTCAAGATAGATGGAGGCCTTTGACTTTTTTACGCCGTCGTCAAAAATGAAGTTTATCCCCGAAAGTTTGGAGATAATATCAAAAATATCAATAATTGAGGTGTTTTTAAACTTCAATGTAATGGGCCTGCTGCTCTTGAGGTTTAGCTCATAGCCCCCCATTGTCGTTTTTTTGCTTTCCCTCAGTTTGTTCAGTTCCGCCTTTGCCTGTTCCAGGCTCGGATTCAAAGAGATGGCCTTTTTTAAAGCCGCTTTGGCTTCGTCCTTTTTATGTGAAGTGAGGAGATCAAGGGCTGCCTGATAGTAATAATCCGCATCCTTTCTTTTTTTTGCCTCAACGGATAAGAAATGCGCCCTTTTCAGAGACGGATTCAGACTCAGTGCCACCTGCGCCTGAAGAATCGCCCTGCCGTAATCGTTCTTGTCCAGCAGCTCTTCTCCCTTTTTCAAATGGATTGCCGCAGCCTCCATCCTGGACCGTTCAGTCTTGATCCTTAGCTCTATATTATCAGGAGATGCCTCGAGGCCCTTACTGTAGCTATCATAGGCCTGATGCCAGTTTCCCTGCATTGCATAGGAATCGCCATCCCGCATATGAGCCACGGAAGAACAACCCAAAAAGGAAAATAAAATAAGCAAAACCAGAAGGGGCTTTTTACAATCTTCATATAGACGGAACATGCACACTCCTTTTCAACTTTTTCTATTTTTTCTTCAAAGGCTGATTTTCCACGAGGTCAATATCAAGGGTCTCAGATCCATCGAAAGATGAAATAATCATATTCCTATCGGTAATTTCTTTTACCACATATTCCTGCAAAATACTATCCCCCTTTTTAACGATAAATATCTCGCCCTCTCTGGACAAAAATGTGGTTTTCACCTTCTCAGACTCCATAAACCCAAGAAAGGTAAAGGTAGCCATCGCTTTCTCCATCGGTGTTTCAACTTCCACAGGAGGTTCGGGTGGCGCTGGCGGTAATTTTACCGGCGGAGCAGGAGGCTTCTTTACAAAAAATTGAAGGGGCTCAAAGAGCCATTTTCCCCCTATTCTGAACTTTTCCCGTTTAGGATTTAAAAGTTCCCTCTTGATCCTTAGCACTTCACCGGAATCTTCCCCTGTAACATTTTTGGCTTCCGCCGTTTTGAAGGTAAGCTCTGAAACTCTGCCCTGTTCTCCCTTTTGCACGTTCCTGACAAACAGGATTGCAAAGATGGCAAACAAAAGGGCAAAAATATAGATATTCCTTTTCATGCCCTAATCTGTCCTGAAATAAACTGAAATTTTGAGTGACAGTGAAACTGCATTCTCTTTCCCTGAAGTAAGACCCAGGTCTTCTATATTCATTAGGTATGGCACCTTTTCAATGTTATAAATAAACTTTCTAACTTGGCTGTAGGAACCTGAAACAGGCGCCACGATGGTATAGTGAAGAAGGTCTTTATTTTTACCGATAGAGGGTGTATATTTTGCCGCTTTAATCGTAACGCCTGACTTCCTGGCCAGAGCGTGCATCTCCTTAATGATACGGGTCATCTCTCTTTCAGCTGGCAATTCGCCGACAAATGAGCTTATGTCCGACTCCATTGTTTTGATGAGAGACGCATAGTCTTGCTGCCGCTTTAATTCTGCCCTCACCCCGGACTTTTCCTTTCTTAAGGAGAAATATTCTCGACTCAACTCTTCAGCTTTTTTCCATTCGGGCCTCAAATAAGCATATGAAAAAAACAGATTAATTATGAGAAGGATGATTGCCGCACTGTAAAAAATTCGGCTTTCGGCAAAGTATTTCTTGATTTCAGGCACCATAAACTAGAAATTGACCTCCGATTCAATATCAAAAACGATAACGGGATGCCTATTGTCAAGAAGCCTGGCAGATTCTTGCAGAAGAATACTCTTCTTTATGTATGTCGTATCCTGCAGGTTATCAACAAGGGCGGTAACTTGAGAAAGAGACTTTGCCTGCCCGCTTATTTTGATACGTTTGTTCGAATAACTCGGTTTTATCCCCATTATAGATACGTTTCTTGGTGAAGCCTTTTCAAGGGAGTAAAAGAGCTCACTCCATGAAAAGCCCTTTTTTCCCAGGATGGCATTAATTCCTTCAATACTCTTTTTTAGTCCCTCTATTTTCTTTGAAGCGCTTATTACATCTTTTCCTTCTGCCGATGAATAGACATCCTTTTTCAACAAGGTAATCTCATTTTTTAATCTTGAAACGTCGGTATCGGACTGCTGAAGGCTTTCGCTGAGCAGGAGATGAGAACGATAGTTATAGGAAGAGAATAAAATAATGACGACACAGACGACAATCTGTAGCAGATATGAAATTTTCCGGTTAGTATACTTGTATGTTGAAAGGTTAAATCCTATCATGTCATTCTCTACACACGCAGTGCGGCACCTGTTGCCGGCAAGGTTTCTGCCGGCATGCCTGAAGCGGCATCAAGCTGCAAAAATTCAGGCTGAGTTAACTGAACAACCTGACCGTCAAATGCATTTTTTAATTTTTCAATCATAGTATCCGCTTCTTTTATTGTCATACATATATAAAGGTTATCAATAGAGATATGTGACGCCTTTGTTCTGTAGTACATCAATGTTGAGAGGACCTCTTTTTCTGCCAAACTTAAATCTCCATTAATTATTTTGCTTCTAAAAAAGGTCAGTTCTCCATTTAACAACACAGCCACCCCGACGGCACTGTTATTAAGGTAGATAAAATAGGCGTCCCTTGGCAGTTGCTTTTGGTACATCATCAAGGTGTTGATTGAAGCAATATCAACGAGTCTGGGTCGTAGACCAATCTCTCTGACAACATTTTCATACTCTCTAATCACTGCAGATGAAGCCACAGCCACGAGTAACTTGACCATCCCTTCCCCATTTTCGAGCTGGATGTAATCCAGTTTCACCATTTCCAGTGGGATGGGAATTGTCTTTTTTAAGCGCCAGAGAATCAGTTTTTCCACCTCTTCTCTTTTTTCGGGGATTTCATCAAAATCGACTAGTGAAATTCTGACCAGTTCATCAGGAATTGAAAGGGCAATATCACCCTTCCTTTTCCCGGCAGGAATGGCCTTAAGTATCTCGGATTTAAGTGCGTCCTTGTCCGGGATATTTTCATTCACAAAGGAAGGCAATACAAGTCCCTTAGCTATTGGAACAGATTCCGTTTGGGTTATCTGCCCGGACAGATCATCAGCTTTAATCTCTGCCCACGTCACACCAGAAGGTGATATATTAAGACCTCTTTTTAATCCCATTTTAAAGCACAGTCCTCTTTATTAATCAACAAAGGTCACCCGGTTTATCTCTTTAAGCGTTGTTTCACCACTTAAAAGCTTTTGAATCGCCGCATCTCTCAGAAAAACTGTTCCTGATTCTGCCGCAGCTTTTTTCAGCTTTGCCGTCGAATGTTTTGCCAGAATCATCTCCCTGAGGTCATCGGTAAGGTCAATCAGTTCAATAATTGCAGACCGCCCTCTAAAACCGGTATGATTACACTCAACACAACCCTTCCCTTCATAAAATGAATGATCTTTATACTTATCAACGTCAATATGAGCCTCTTCAAGAACCTCTTTCGAGTATTTCACTTCCCTCTTGCATTTTTCACAGATTTTCCGCACAAGACGCTGCGCCAGAATACAGTTAAGCGAGGAAACAAAATTATAAGGTTCGAGGTTCATATGGAGAAAACGCCCAATAACATCAAAAGCATTATTTGCATGAACCGTTGTAAAGACAAGATGCCCTGTCAGGGCAGACTGAATTGCAATTTGCGCCGTTTCTTCGTCGCGGATCTCTCCCACCATTATTTTGTCAGGATCATGACGCAGAATAGAACGCAATCCCTTGGCAAAGGTTAAACCCTTCTTTTCATTGACGGGGATCTGCACAATGCCGGCCAGGTTATATTCAACGGGGTCTTCTATGGTTATTATCTTTTCCTCATCACTGTTAATCTCCGTGAGTGCGGCATACAGCGTCGTCGTCTTACCGCTTCCTGTCGGGCCGGTGACCAGAACCATACCGTAGGGCTCTCTGATCATTTTCCTCAACCTGACTAATTCATCGGCATGAAAACCGATTGAGTCGAGACTGAGATTTTCCATCTCCGAGCTAATAGATTCCTTATCCAGAATTCTGATAACAGCATCTTCCCCGAAGATACTCGGGATAATAGATATTCTAAAATCAATGGACCGCCCCTTAATCTTAAGCTTGAATCGTCCATCCTGAGGAACTCTCTTTTCAGAGATATCCAGCTCGGACATCACTTTAAGCCTTGAAATGACAGCACTCTGGAACTTCATATGAAGTGGTGTTGCCGCCTGATAAAGAACACCATCAATCCTGTATTTGATTTCCAGACCTTGACGTGTACTTTCTATATGAATGTCACTCGCTCTTCGCCCCAGAGCATCAAGGATGGTTGAATCAACAAGCTTGACGATGGGACTCATTTCATCGGATATCTTTTCCCTTGAAAGGACCTCCTCACCGTCATCCGTTTCTTTTACAAGCTGAAGTTCCATTCCGGCAGAGACATCCCTTACAAGCCTGCCTGAACTTTCAAAAATTTTAAGGGCCCGTTCTATCCCTTTTTTTGTGGCCACAACCAGCAATAGATTGCGGCTCAAAATCAGTTCCAGCTCATCAATCAATAAAATGTCTGTGGGATCAGAAACGACTAGAGCAAGGCGGTCATCTTTTATCTCATAGGGAATCACGCCATGCCTCAGCATTAATTCCAGGGGGATCTCTTCCGTGAGCTCTTCTTCCGGCTCAAAATCACCGAGGTCAACATAATCAAGTCCGCTTTGCTTTGCCAGGGCCATGGCAAGCTGTTCCTCACGGATGTAACCCTCTGCCAGGCAGACTTCTCCAAAGCGGTTTTCGCCATCTTTGGCTAATTCAACAATCTCTAATAGCTTGTCCTCTGCCAAGGCGCCCATTTCAACGAGGATTTCGCCGATCTTCTTCCGGTTGTTCATTTTACTCACTTCTACCTTCACCAAAAACAAAAAGTATGAAAAATAACATGTTGCGAAAAAATTATTTATCTACCCTTTTCAAGCCCGCCATTTTCAGACGAAACACAGCAAAAATATCCTTCAAATCAATACATTGCCGACTTCAGCAAAAAATATCTAGTGGACCGATCCTGCAATCTTGAATATTGGCAGATACATAGCGACTACAATAAACGCAATAACAATGCCCATAGCAAGCATCATTAAAGGTTCAATGGTTGTGGTAATGACATTAATGCTTCTGTCTACATCATCCTCAAAAAGTTCGGCCACATTTTCAAACATGTCGTCCAGCGCGCCGCTGGACTCTCCCACCATCACCATTTTAAGGGCCGTTGACGGCATAAGACCTGTTTCTTCTATCGCCTTTGCCAGCGGTTCGCCCTCTTTGACTCTTGTTGCTGCCAGAACAACCTTCTCCTCCAGAAAGGAATTGTCAAGCGTCGCGGCTGACAAGGATAATGCCGGCACAAGTGGCTCCCCACTTCTTAGGACTGCAGACAGGGTTCGGCTGAACTTTGCAACGGAATATTTTTTAATCATTTTGCCCACCCAGGGTGCTGAGAGTTTGAAGCGGTCAAGCAAACGCACAAATTTTGTTGTTTTCCTCCCAAGGACAAATAAAATAATCGCTATCAAAATGAAGCCGAGGAGGATAATAATATTTCCCATCAAGATGTCTGTTATGTTTATCAGTATCTGCGTTGGCAACGGCAGGGCAGTTCCGGCATCCAGAAATACCTGGCTGAAAGAGGGGACAACATACAAAAGAAGAAAAAAGACAACACCGACTGCCACAGTCAGCAGAATGAGGGGATAAATGGAGGCATTAATCACTTTCTTTTTAAGTGCCTCAGCACCTTTGATATAATTGATATACCTCAAGATGTTTGAGGTTATGTCCCCGCTCTTTTCACCCGCCCGGATCGATGAAATATAGAGTTTCGAAAATACTTTCGAGGCGTCTTCCATGGCATCGGAAAATGAGGCACCTTCCTTCACATCCTTTGACACATTATTCAAAATTCCCCGAAAATAAGAATTTACCTCCTCCTCGGCAAGCACTTCAAGAGATGCCAGTAAAGGGACACCTGCCTTTAGAAGAGCTGCCAATTCCTGATTGAAAACCAGAAAGTCGCTGATCCGCACTTTTTTAGGCTTAATAAGGTTTTCAAGTGATGGGACAGAAAGGTTCTTTTTCGAGATGTCATAAACTAATACTCCTTCCATCTCCAACCTTGCCTTGATATCAGAAGCATTAGCAGCCTCTACCTCCTTCTCGATAATCCTTCCTTGGTCATCTCCCAATTTGCACTTAAAGATCGGCATATTTTTTATTTATAGTTAGTTTTTTATATTTATATCAAGAAACTCAAGATCTTCGTCAAATAAATTTATAAGTACAAACCATCAACAGGAAGCTGGAAAACAAATAAATGTCAATCTCTAACGTCCTAAAGCAGCGCCCTTTAGCCTGAAAAGCTCCTGAATTTGAAGCATAGCTGTAAATCGATTAAGTATGAGATGTTAAATCAAAACCATTCAAGCACTTCTTTAAGTAAAGCAAACATAAGCGAAAAATTCTCATAGATCGATTGAAATGTATGAGACAATTCAGAGTAACACAATACCATCTTAGCCATCTCTTATCAATTAGGAATTATACTGTCCGGGATATGCTTGCAACATCTGATTTCAGGAAAACATTTTCCCGAATAAGGAAGGTATGGGATGAGGAAGAAAGCTTTCTTCTTCGAAAAAAGGGAAAGCGATGTAAATGCTCATGACTCCCGGCTGGAAGTGGGTTATGGGCCTTTGGCTATACACTATAACAAAACCCGTTATGAAGAAGAAAATCCTTCAGACGAACTTGATGTAAAGCGCGTCTATGGTCTTTATCATATGTCGTTAGGTTCACAGGTAGAAGTGGATTTAGGCCTAGGCAAGCTGACAATGAATGGCAACAGCCATAATTCCAGACGTTCCTTCACAATGCCAATTCTCATCCATGCAAGTGAATATATAGGATTTGAATTGCGGCCTGCCTGGGCTTCCAATATTGAAGATTATGATGCAAGTGCGTTATTCAGCTGGCGCTATCTCTCGCTTAAGCTGGGGTACAGATGGTTGGACAGGCCCAATGAATCTTTGAAGAGCCCCTATGCAGGCAGTCCATGCGACTTTGATGATCAAGGGAATTTCAGTGTACAGATTCATTCACAGCAGGTGTGCATAGGCATATAAGTTGATGGCTTACGCGCCACTAACCCATCCGACGTCTTAAAAACTCATTGATGGAATCACAGGTTAGATAGGGATTGCTCTTTCTTTCTATCCCTACGGTAGAGGTAGGCCTTTCGCCATAATTATGGCCGGGATAGATGACCGTCTCATCGGGAAGTGAAAGGATTTTATTGTAAAGACTTGAATAAAGTTGATGTGGATCACTTCGCGGCAGATCGGCCCGTCCGCAGCCACCCACGAAAAGAGTGTCCCCCGTAAAAAGCTTGCCCTCCACATAAAAACAGATGCCGCCCGGCGAATGGCCGGGGGTATGAATAACCTGCACCGTTAAGCCATCCAGATCCAGCCGATCCCCATCATTCAATAACTTTCTATCTTTAATTCCAGATTGTGTCGCTTCCTCACCATGAACATAAAAATCAGCGCCCGTCTTTTTCATCATCTCATTGATGCCGCCTATATGATCATAATGTGTGTGCGTATTGATGATATGCTTAATTGATATACCGACTTTTTCCGCGACCTTAATGGTCCGGTCCACCTCCTCACCGGCCCAACCCGGATCAATGACGGTACCGATCTTTTCAGTTGGATTGGTGAGAAGATAGGAAAAGTTGGCCATGGACCCGACCTGAATCTGCCTCACCAGGATCATACAATCTTCCTCTTTCTCTTACCCTCTATGCCAAGGCGGTTGAAGACTCTGCCAATAACCGCCTTTTTGTGCTCATCTTCTTCTTTTTTTGTTTCAGTGAGGAGACGAATCTGCCCTCCGGCCATCGTTTCATGCCCCCCGGCGGTCCCTCTCTTACCCACGGCATAGCGTATGACCTTTCCTGCATGAACTCCCGGCTTGAGAGAGCGGACAGAAATAAGCAGCGTCTCATCATGGACACCAAAACAAAGGATAGTATTAACCCCTTCCAGCCTTAAAAACATATCGGCAAATTCGCCGATGGCACCTGGATTACTTAAATCACCGAGGTCAGAAACGAGAACATCGTCATAGGTTCCGGCATCTTCAACGGCCCCGTTGAGCGACTTGAAATATTCCTTGGGCAGCCCTGCGCCTTCTATGAGGCTTATCTTTTCAAGGTCGGCAAATCGGAAGAGATAGAGATAGGCCTTTAAGTCATCCTCTCTCGTTTTTCGTGTAAAATTCAGGCAGTCTGTCTTTATACCGTAAAGCAGGGCCGAAGCGAGATTTTTGTCCATCCTCACCCCTGCATCGATCAAATACTCGGTAACAATGGTGGATGAAGAACCAACATCTTCTCTTAATTCAACAAAAGACACGCCTTCAAGAACCCCTTCTGGCGGATGATGATCAATGATGATATGGGCGGTCAGGTCTTCGGGAAAGGAATTATTCCCCGTACTGGGCTGGCAGTCAACAAGGACATAGAGATCGTAGTCCTCCATATCGATATCCTTGAAAGGCGTAATTTCAATATTAAGGCACTCGCACATCACCCTGTTTTCATTCCTGCCCACCCCCCCGCCAAAGGAGATAATGGAGGGAAGCTTTAACTTCTTTTTAAAGAGGGTTTTAATTGCCAGTGCCGCCGCCATTGCATCAGGGTCGGCATAATTGTGGGGCATAATGAGCGCCCTTTTTTTCTCTCTGGCAATAGCGAGAAGTTCTTCTACCCTTTTCTTCTTCATTTTCATATCAGTTGCAGATTATAATGAAACCTTCATCTGTTTTAAAGTGATCCTTTAAGTAGTTTTTATTATATCTATTCATATCATTAAATGCCAGACCTTAACAAATTATGATTAAATATGCGCAACTTGGAGAAAAACTTGACCGGCTCTATGAAGAATATGACGCCGCCTACCTCTATTCCGATCCACTTAAATACCTCCACCAGTTTAAAAGGCCGGAAGATCAGGAAGTGGTCGGTCTCATCACAGCCTCTCTCGCCTATGGGAGAGTAGAAAAGATTTTTGAAAGCGTTGAGACCGTTCTCGGCATTATGGGCCCCAATCCCTTCGATTATGTTATCTCCTTCCAGCCACTAAATGATAAAAAATGTTTTGACCGGTTTGTGCACCGTTTTAACAAAGGAGAGGATATTGCCTGCCTTATCTCGTTCTTGCAGCAGACAATAAAAGAGCAGGGCTCACTGGGAAATCTCTTCAGGAAAATTTCGGATAATGGCCACAATACAATGAAAGAGACTCTCACAGCCTTTTCGGATTATGTCCTTTCTCTGAGTACCTCCCCCTTCTATAACTGCGAAACACTTCCCGAAAAGGCGGGCGTCCGATATTTTTTCCCATCACCCATAAAAGGCAGCCCCTGCAAGCGCCTCAATCTCTTCATGCGATGGATGGTAAGAAAAAAAGACGGCCTTGACCTTGGCCTCTGGGATTTCATTCCACCGGCCAGCCTTATTATCCCCCTTGACACGCACATCGTCAGGCTGGCAAGATATCTTGGATTGACAACAAAAAAGAGCCCGGGCTGGCTGATGGCAGAGGAGGTGACGGCGCATCTGAAACTTATGTCACCCCGGGACCCCTTACGTTATGACTTTTCCCTGTGCCGTTTGGGGATTCTCAATATCTGTCCGCAAAAGAGAGATATAGAAAAATGCGGGGATTGCCTTATTAGCGAATTCTGTATGCTATAATCATAAAAAACTTGGGGATAAGAGATGATAATCGGTGTACCGAAAGAAATTAAAGATAAAGAATATAGAGTCGGTCTTGTTCCCGCCGGGGTAAAATCCCTGTCCGTTGCCGGCCATCAGGTTTTTATAGAAAAAGGCGCCGGGCTGGGCAGCGACATCCACGACGATGAGTATGAAAAGGCC
>JADFVM010000110.1 GCA_015222555.1 Pseudomonadota bacterium | reverse complement strand
CTCTTCAAGGCCTCCGATGTCATTATCGCTAAAGGGCTCTCAGGTAAACTCAGCGCCAGAAACATCTTTCCCGGCAGGATCAAAGAAATAAGGACTGGTTTTCCTCTGGCCATGGTCATTCTTGACTCTCATGGATGTACGCTGTCAGCCGAGTTAACAGCAAGCTCTGTCGATGACATGGAACTTCATCAGGGCGATGCTGTAGAGGCAGTGATAAAATCATCGGAACTTATACTTGCAAAACATGGGCAGATGAAATGAAAGATTTTTTTCATAAACTATGTGCGGCACTGACTTTATTACCGGCACTTTGCCCAAGCAGCGCAGATGCCAGAGAGGATATCCTTAATGTGGCTGCCGCTTCTAACCTCACCTATGTCATGCCTGAACTGGTGAAAGCCTTCGAAGAACAGTTTAGCCATATCAGGATCAGGCTGTCCCTTGCATCAACGGGTAGTCTCTATATGCAGATCAAACAGGGGGCGCCCCACGATCTCTTTCTTGCCGCCGACGAAAAAAGACCGCGCCTGCTTTTTCAGGAAGGTCTCACCGAAGAGGAACCTTTTGCCTATGCCAGCGGGCGGCTTGTGCTCTGGAGTCCGGTGAAAACAGATTTTTCTAAAGGCATCAAATCGCTGACGTCAGTGGAATTTAAAAAGATTGCTCTGGCAAATCCGAAACATGCCCCCTATGGTGAAGCAGCAAAAGCTATCCTTGACAAAGAAGGGCTTTGGGACAGGTTAAAGTCGAAATTTATTTTTGGTGAAAATATCAGCCAGACAGCCCAGTTTGTTCAGTCGGGTTCGGCACAGGCAGGCTTCATTGCAGAGTCTATGCTGAAAAGCGAGGCCATGAAAAAGGGCAGCATTTATCGTATACCCCATGATAGAGACAACAGGATCATACAGAGAGGCGTCATTTTGAAGGGAAAGAAAAAATTTACCAAAGGCGCCCGCCTATTCCGCGACTTTCTCTTTTCAGGCAAGGCCAGGGAAATACTTACTGAATTCGGCTACGGAGTAAATTAATTGAACTACTTTGAACCGATATGGCTGTCAGTCAAGCTCTCCTTTGTTACGACTGTCTTTCTCATCATCTTCGGCATACCGATAGCCTTTTGGCTGGCAAACACAAAAAGCAGGATCAAACCGATCATTGAAGCGATTACAGCACTGCCCATCGTCCTTCCACCGACGGTGATCGGTTTTTACATCCTGCTTGCCATCGGGCAAAAGGGCCCTATAGGAAAACTTTATGAGTCACTTTTCGACACACAACTGGCTTTCAGTTTTTCAGGATTAGTGGTGGGCTCTTTTTTTTATTCCCTCCCCTTTGCGGTACAGCCCATCCAGGCAGCCTTTGAGGGCGTCGACAAAGGACTTGTAGAGGCCTCATGGACGCTCGGCAAATCAAAGCGTGAAACCTTCTATCGCATCATCATCCCCATGTCCAAGCGGGGACTTATTACGGGAGGCGTGCTGTCCTTTGCCCACACCATGGGGGAGTTCGGCGTTGTCCTCATGGTGGGGGGCAATATTCCGGGTGTGACAAAGGTGGCATCCATCGCCATCTACGATGAAGTACAGGCCATGAATTACAGCGAAGCCAATATACTGGCACTTTTCATGCTTTTTCTGTCCTTCTCTGTCCTGCTGCTCATTTATCGTTTCAACAAAAGAGTGGTGCAATCAGTATGAGTCACATTGACGTAAAACTTAAAAAAACTTTTCCGGGTACAGGATTTAACATTGATGTTAACTTCACCCTTCCGAAAGGGGAAATTACCGTTATTTTCGGCCCGTCAGGTTCGGGAAAATCAACAATCCTCAGATTGCTGGCAGGGCTTGAATGTGCAGAAGCGGGCAGTATCTGTTTAGGCAGCCAGTCATGGTTTGATTCAGCAAAGGGTATCAACCTGCCTCCTCAGAAAAGATCAACGGGCTTTCTCTTCCAGGACCTGGCGCTCTTTCCACATCTTGATGTTAAGGCAAACATAGGCTATGCCCTTGATGGGAAAAACAGTCTCAATAGTGTCAAGAAGATGATAGAGATGACGGAATTAACAGGCCTGGAAGACAGGTATCCACATGAGCTTTCAGGCGGGGAAAAACAACGCGTCGCCCTGTCAAGAGCACTCATCAGGTCGCCTGAACTGCTTTTACTTGATGAGCCTTTCTCGGCACTCGATGCCGCCGTAAAGAAGACCCTCTATAATGAGATCATCAAGCTCCATAAAAAAATCGGTTTTACGGCGGTTTTGGTCACCCATGACCTGGCTGAGGCATACAGGCTGGCAGAACACGCCGTCACATTAAAAAGTGGAAAAGTAGAGCGGCAAGGCTCCCCGGAAGAGGTATTTTTAGGAAAAGGATTAAGCACAAGGATTCAGATACCCGTCAAGGTATTTGCCATGGAATCCGACGAGATCCACACACTTCTCACTGTGGAAGAAAACGGACGGACCTTCAGGGTTTTTGTCGACAATGATGAAGCACAAAGCATTTCTATTGGGGATGAAGTGATTGTTGCCGCAAAGGCATCAGAGGCACTTGTTTTTAAGATCTAATTCTTTTATCTCTATTTTATAAAAGAGTGGCGCTGCTCGGCCTGCAGGGCAATATAGGTATTAATTTGAAGATTAACCGATTTTTTAAAAAAGTTCCCTTTTCAAAATAAATCTTATACAATTGAATTTCGTGTTTATTTAATTATATGTGAAAATTTCATTTCCACTTTTATGGCAATACAAGTCTATAAGCAAGCGTTAACTGCAGGGGGGACATGAACGCATCCATTCTAATAATCGATGACTCTGAAAATCAACGCAAGCAGATCCATAAGATTCTTCTTGATAATTCGATCGGCTCAAGCTTCCATGAAGCGGCTGACGGACTGGAGGGCATAAAAGCGCTTATGGAGCAGGAGGTAGACCTCATACTCTGCGACCTCGAAATGCCCGGATTTGATGGTTTTAAATTTCTTGCAGCAAAAAAAAACATCGAGATACGTCGTGACATTCCCGTCATTATACTCACGGGAAACATATCTGCAAAAAACAAGATCAAAGGCCTTGAGCAAGGTGCAAGCGATTATGTCACCAAACCTTTTGACCCTGCTGAGCTCATCGCTCGCGTTAATGTACATCTCAAGATTAAGAATCTCCAGGACAAGCTTAAAGAGAGCAATGAAAAACTAAGGGAACTTGCAAATACAGACGCCCTTACGGGCCTCAGCAATAGAAGAGTGATGACGAGCGAATTAAAAAAAGAATTTCAGCGTACTGTAAGGCTGGGGAAAAACCTCTGTTTTTTAATGATCGATATTGACTTCTTCAAAAAAACAAACGACTCCTATGGTCACCAGGCTGGAGATGACGTATTAAAAGCGGTGGCTGACACAATGCTGGAGCAAATACGGCCCTATGATCAGATAGCACGTTTTGGAGGCGAGGAGTTTGCCGTTATTCTGCCTGAAACAGACAAAGATGGTGCCGTCATCGTTGCAGAACGTATTCGAGCTAAAATTAGTGAACTTCTTTTCGAAGGTGAAATGGAAGGGCATCAGGTGACAATCAGCACTGGAATTTCTGTGCTATACGGTGATAATTATGACTCTGAAGATGATCTCATCAATGCTGCAGACCAGGCTTTGTATAGAGCAAAAGAAGGGGGAAGAAATCGGGTAGAAGTTGCCTGAGAGGATAACCCACATTTCTCACAAGGTTTCGTCGTGAGGGGATTTAAACGTGCGTAATGTCACGCTTTCACGACCGAGGGCCGCGCAGGCATAGTTTACACTCTGTCGAGCAGCCCGACCAAGAGAAAGCGGGATAGTGCGTGCGTTTAGAACACCGCAGCAGACAGCTTGTGAGAAATGCGGGTCAACCCTCTATAAAAATGACCTTACAGGAAATGCCGACAGAGCACATCAACCCTGATTAATGGTCACAGCCACAGCCTCCCTCATGAGCATGCTGTCCACTCAGCTCTTCTTCCGTTGCAGCCCTAATGTCTATTAGTTCCACGTCACAAACAACGGCCTGCCCTGCCATGGGGTGATTAAAGTCAATGGTAACATTTTCACTTTCAACTTTTTTTATTGTTACCGGAGCCTCAACACCATCCTGCTGAGTTAAAAAAGTCATCCCCTCTTTCAATTCCACACCATCGGGAAAACCGGAGCGGGCCGTGCTCTTGAGACCATTTTCATCGTATTCTCCATAGGCATCATCGGGAGAGAGATCCATGCTGATTTTACTGCCTATCTCCATTTGACCGATTTTTTCTTCTACCTTGGGGAACATCTGGTGGGTGCCGCTTAAGAAGGAATAAGGCTGCTGCCCTTCAGTAGAGTCAACAACATTGTCCTTTTCATCTTTGATGGTAAAATGAATCGTTATTAATTGATTTGCTTGTGAAGTCATAATTCCCTCTAAATTGATTTTAGGTTAAATTGATCGTTATCCCATCTGGTCGGACAATTTATGTCCTCCCATCAGGTGGAGATGAAGATGATAGATAAGCTGACCACCCTCAGGTCCGGAATTGATGGTCACTCTGTAACCGGACTCGGCTATGCCCTCATCCCGTGCCACCTTATTGGCAACAAGTAAAAGGCCGGAAAGCATAGTCTTATCATTATCGCTGCAATCGGCAAGCCTCTCTTTATGTTTTTTAGGAACGACGAGAACATGAACAGGACTCTGTGGATTAATATCCCTGAAAGCGATGAAACCATCGTCCTCATAAAGCTTATCAGAAGGGATCTCTCCTGCTATAATTCTACAAAAAAGACAGTCTTCCATTCTTATTTTTTCTTCCTTGAGTTTTTCTCAGCAATGCCCGAGATCCCCATTCTTTTCCTGAATTCGTCGGCTATTTCATCGAAACTGATATTTTTGAATCCCATAAGGACCATGGAATGAAACCATAAATCCACAATTTCATGAATAATTTTATCCCTGTCCACACCTTTTGAGGCGATAATCACTTCACCTGCTTCTTCAGCAATTTTTTTAAGAATAGCATCTTCACCTTTTTTAAAAAGGAGAGCGACATAAGACTCGTCTTTCATGGTCTGCTTTCTTTCCATAAGCACTGCAAAAAGGTCTTCAAGGGCATCCCCAATTCCACCGAGATCAGACTTACTCGCCATAAACATTCTCCTCATTAAAAACTTTTTCAGAAATCTCGACTAAGCGATCATCTTCTATTTTGCGGAAGAAACAACTGTAATGCCCGGTATGGCATGCGGCGACTTTCTGTTCCACCTTGATGAGAATTGTGTCACCATCACAATCAACGAAAACCTCTTTTACCAGCTGCAAATGTCCCGAGCTTTCACCCTTCATCCAAAGCTTGTTCCTGGAACGACTGTAATAATGAACATTGCCTGATTCGAGCGTTTTTCCCAGCGCTTCGCTGTTCATATAGGCCATCATCAGCACATCACCCGTTTCAAAGTCCTGCGTAATGGCCGGCACAAGCCCTTTTTCATCAAACTTTACGGAATCGATTACCTTTTTCATAACCTTACCGGTATCCCCTTTTCTTTCAAGTACGTCTTTACTTGGGCCACACTATATTCACGATAGTGAAAGATGGACGCCGCCAGCGCTGCATCGGCTTTTCCCTTTTCAAAGCCTTCATAGATATGTTCAGGATTACCTACACCACCTGAGGCAATCACCGGAATGGAGACCGACTCCGAGATGGTTCTGGTAAGCTCAATGTCAAAACCATCCTTCGTTCCATCCTTGTCCATACTGGTCAGAAGAATCTCACCGGCGCCATAGCTTTCCATCTTTTTTGCCCACGCGACAACATCGATACCGGTAGGGTTTCTGCCGCCATGGGTAAAGACTTCCCATTTCAGTCCGGAGTTTTTAGTTTGTAGTTCGGAAACACGATTTTCACTCCCGACTTCCGACGCCCGACTCTGAACCCTTTTAGCATCAATGGCAACGACGATGCACTGGCTTCCAAAGATTCCGGACGCTTCTTTAACAAAGTCAGGATTTTTTATTGCCGCTGTATTGATAGAGACCTTGTCGGCACCGGCATTCAACAAAGACCTGATATCATCTGTCGTCGTCACACCTCCACCGACGGTGAGCGGCATAAAGACATCCTCTGCCGTTCTCCTCACGACATCAAGGATAATCCCTCTTTTTTCGTGGGATGCCGTAATATCGAGGAAGGTCAGCTCGTCCGCACCCTGACGATCATACTCCCGCGCCACTTCCACGGGATCTCCGGCATCCTTGAGGTCAAGAAATTTTGTGCCCTTAACAACCCGGCCATCTTTAACATCCAGACAGGGGATGATTCTTTTAGTGAGCACCCTTGACCTCATACCCCCTGGCCAGCTTAATGGCTGCGTTAAGATCCAGGGCGCCGGAATATATCGCCTTGCCTGTTATGACACCTTCCACCCCATCCTTTTCGAGAGGAAGAAGGCCTTTGATATCATTAAGGGATGACACACCACCGGAAGCGATAATCGGAATATCTACGGACAGGGCCAACTCTCTTGTGGCCTCTAAATTGGGCCCTTCCATCATGCCATCCTTTGATATGTCCGTATAGATGATGGCTGCTACTCCATAATCTTCATATTCTGCAGCAAGCTCCATTGCGCTTTCCGAGGTAAGCTCTGCCCAGCCCTGAATAGCCACCTTACCATCCTTGGCATCAATGCCGACAACGATCCTTTCATGGAAATGCTCACAGGCCTTTATAACAAGTTCTGGTGATTTCTGTGCGATGGTACCCAGAATCACCCTGTCAATACCTGATTCAATGTAGTAATCAATGGTCTCCAGATCACGTATACCGCCGCCGACCTGAACGGGAATATGCAAGGCATCGACAATTGATTCAATGACGGCTCTGTTTTCAGGTTTTCCCTTAAAGGCGCCATCAAGATCAACGACATGTAATCTCGTTGCACCTTCAGCCTCCCACCGTTTGGCTGTTTCTACGGGATCATTAGAAAATACAGTCGCTTTCTCCATATCCCCCTGCAAGAGGCGCACACATTCCCCGCCTTTCAGATCTATTGCCGGTATGATTTCCATCAATTCCACTCTCCAAATGCTTTTAAAATCTTTAGCCCTTCTTTCTGACTCTTTTCCGGATGAAACTGACAGGCGAAGATATTATCCTTTATGATGCTGGAGGTAAACTCAAGGCCATATTCCGTGCTTGTGGCAGTTACATTG